>JAUVEF010000137.1 GCA_030594905.1 Methanosarcinales archaeon | reverse complement strand
CAGACCTCGACCAGGAGTTCAGAGCCGATATCCAAGCGGTTGAGGATTTGATCGATGGAAACACGATCGGGATAGTTGGAATTGCAGGAACAACTGAATTCGGGCAGATAGATCCGATAAAGGAACTTTCAGATCTTGCATTATCGAAAAACATATTTTTGCACGTCGATGCTGCATTCGGAGGATTCGTGATCCCGTTTCTTAGAGAGAAGTATGAATTCGATTTCACACTTCCCGGCGTCACATCGATTGCTGCCGACCCGCACAAGATGGGGTTCGCAACGATACCCGCAGGTGGGCTTCTGTTTCAGGATTCCACCTACCTGAACCGGCTATCTGTAGATACCCCGTATCTGACGGTTAATTCCCAGCAGACGCTTTCCGGCACGAGAAGCGGGGCATCGGCTGCATCTGTGTATGCGGTCTTCAAGCATCTCGGAAGGACTGGCTATGAGCGGATCGTGCAGAGGTGCATGGAACTCACATATGAAATGGTTGCGAGGGCTCGCGAATCCGGAATCGAGCCGCTTATCGATCCTGTGACGAACGTGCTGGTGCTCGATGTGCCTGATGCGGATTCTGTGCGCAGCGCTCTAAAAAAGCGCGGATGGGATGTGTCGATCACGCGCGACCCGCGTGCGCTGCGTCTGGTGATCATGCCGCACACCTCCCGCGAGAACCTGAACCTGTTCGCAGACGACCTTGCCGATGTTGTGAAATGGACAAGCGCAACCTAATCGATGATCTGATCCGGTACTTAAGCGGAGAAGTTGTGGATTTTTCAGGATACGAGGTCGACCTATCCGGTCTCACCGATTTTGAGCGAAGCGTCCTCTGCGAGACAAGAAAAATCCGGTACGGCTCGGTTGTCACGTACTCCAAACTCGCCGCAAGGATCGGAAAGCCGAACGCAGCGCGGGCAGCCGGAAACGCTCTTAAAAAGAATCCCGCGCCGATCGTGATCCCGTGCCACCGGGTGGTTTCAAAAGGCGGGATCGGCGGGTATGCATTCGGCGTCGAAACGAAGCGGTATCTGCTGAAGCTCGAAACTGAAAACCCCGGGAACGTTGCTGCTGCTACTCGCTCCGATCCATAAGCTGCGACCAGCTCAGACCAAAGCGCGAGAGATACGCGCTTCCAAGTATCAGCGTCACCGAGTTCTTGACTATGTGATCGAGCATCGCAGCGGCAAAACCGATAGCCGGATCGATTCCGCCGAGACTGAATATCGCAGTCAGCGCCAGCTCATAAGTCCCTATGGCGCCAGGCGTGATCGGAACGATCTTTGTGAGATTTCCGACAGCGATTGCAAGAAATACGATCGGGATCAGGGATAGCGATGCGCCTTTCAGAAATGCGCTTAATACCACAAAGCAGGTGAGGATGTCGAAGAGCCAGACCAAGAGTGAACTTGAAAAGACGATTGCAAAGGCGCGTGGGTTTGTGGATACAACCGCGATCTCCCTGATGAAACGGGCGGCAACACCACCAATCGTTGTACGGAGTTTCAGGAACAGGACCAGAAGCCCGAATACTGCCACTGTGGCAAGTCCTGCGATCGTGATGACATCTGTGATCCACTGGTCTAGCAGCAGCCCCTGCATCCCGAGCACGGCAAAGCCACCGATCATCGTGATCGCAAGAATATCGAATATACGCTCAACAGCAAGCGAAGAGAATCCTGTGGTCAATGGGATATTTTTCATCTTTTTGAGCAGATATGCGCGGATCACATCCCCGATCCGTGCCGGCAGGATCACGTTTGCAGACTGGCTCAATGATATGCACCCGACCAGAAAACCCAGACGTTCCCGGTGACCCAGCTGCGCAAGGATCTGCTGATACCGGATGCCGCGCAGGGGCCAGGAGATCAGGTAGACGAGTATGGAAAGCGCAATAAGCGCAGGCGATGCTGTGCGAATCGTATCTGCAATATCGCGGACCCCGATAAGACCCGCAACCAAAAACAGGATCAGGATCGCAAGGATTGAGGTCAGGATGATCTTACGCTTTGTTACCTGCATTAGATACAAATTCCATGTATTTGCTTAATAAGTTGTGGCTGTGACTTGTATTGCTATAAAAATATATTGTCATTTCTATGTACGTGAGCGTTCCGAAAGGATTTCAGAAATCGCCGCCTCGCCAGCATCCACACCAATCATCCTGCCAACACCAACGCCAACCAGTGGTACGGGCGTGGTTAACCTCGAAAATCCACTAATTCCTCAAGAATTCCAAGCAGGTTATTTTACATGGGTAAAAAAGATTCAAAAGGTATGATGTGGTTCTTATGGATAAATGGACAAAAATAGGTGCGGTTGTTGGAGGGGCACATATAACTGGTTAAGACAGCACTACTATGATTCCAAAAAAATCAATTTGGTAAAAGAAGAGGAGTTCGCGGATGACAAAAACTAAATGTCTGATCGAAAAGATTTGGTGGGCGATACCGCCGGTTGTTGTTGTGTTTGGTATACCGCTCTTTCTTACACTTAAGGAAATGATAGATTTCTCTCAATCCCCAAGTTTATTTATCTGGTGCTATAGCAAAAATTTTTATATACACATAATAAAAAAATTCATTGTTCTCTATGGACTTGTTACAATAGTTACTTTTGGGTTTATGGGTGTTGGATATTACTTAAGTAGAGGGAATGTAATATCACTGCGCATGATCATTCCGATAATCACAGCGGTTTTGGGTTATTTCATTTCACATATAATAGCTCTAATAATAATAGGAGTAGCATGAATCATGAAAGGTGTTTGGAATAAGATTGAAACAATCCTTTGGATTGTTGGTATCGTATTTTTTATAACATCCCCTATAATGGCAGCTTCTTCGACAGAGCAACCACAAAGCAACCTAACGATAACCATCTTGAATGAGACAACCGCATCTGGAGAGTGGCGTATCCACTATCCTGGTGAATATGCGGGATACATGCTGTTAGCACATGAACAGTTTGAAAAGAATATCGAAAGCGTTGAAAAGGGAATGGAAGACCTCTTCTTACAGGATGTTGAGGATATAAAGGTTACAGAAGAGAATGAAATCCTTATTGTAAGATTTAATCTTAAAACTGACTATACTGATGGTTTTGTGACAGGAAAGTACCAATCCACTTATGAACTTGCAGAATATGCACCCAATTTTTTAAGTGTTTTAAAGATCGTGCTGCCTCAAAACAAGAGATTAGTAAGCATGAATCCGGGACCAAATGAGTTAAAAGCAAATGAACTGACATACTATGACTACAATTGGATATATCCTTTGGAGACGCGCTACACTGAAAAAGCTCTCGTCGGCGTGACTGAAGTAAGTACTGGAAAGGAGTGGGAACTGCCAAAACTGCCATCTTCTGCCGATGTGCGTGGTGAAGAAATGGCTTTAGGAGAAATACCAACAAATAACTATTCACGATTTGCTGAACCCGATCTTTGGGTTGGCACAGGTGATGATCCAGTTCCTGGAACCTCTAAAAACGCTTATCAGGTCGCAAACGATTACAAGCCGTGGTTACATCAGCGATGTCCAAATGCTGTCTATTATCGGGTCATCAAGAGCTATGATCCTTACTCAGGATTTGACGCGTATTTGATACAATATTTTGCGTACTGGAGATGCCAGGATTGCGCTTTTGCATGGCACGAGTATGACTGTGAGCCAATATTCATCTGGGTGCGGAATATCGGAGAAATGCCGTATAGAGTGGCTTATGATCACTGGGGTGGGTTGGATTTTCATACGCATGAGATACACAGGACATATCTCTGGACTCCCTACCCGGATGGTAAGTATGAGGTTCCGGCAGGCACTCACACAAATGAAAAGGCATATTACCCGTTTGGAAACTCGGCATATAACGGCGATAATTTTGGCGCTGAGTTAATTCTTCATACTCTTTCTACCTCACTCCAAGACAATTGGGACGGGAATCAGGTCAAACTCGGAATATCGACCTGCTACCACACCTTCGACACAGACACTTCAGGTTCATACTGTGGCGATTATCCATTATCACAGTTGGATGATGATCAATTAGTGATTTGGTACCGTCTCAAGATAGATGACAACGACCCATGTGATGTTTGTGATTGTGATTGGTTGGAGTCGTGGAGCGTTATGCCCTTCAAATACGATATTTCAGACCCGTTTGACGGGGTCTTCTGGGAGGATCATTACCACAGGGATTCTGAATTCCCCACACT
>JAUVEF010000042.1 GCA_030594905.1 Methanosarcinales archaeon | reverse complement strand
TATGTATTTCATGATTATCATTTAAAAGAGTTTGTTGTATAAATGTGTCTGCTACCTGATGGCACATCGGCGATTTATATGCTGCTATGTAAACTCGTGTTTTGCGAGGGTCGCAACCCATGAGTGGCAGGCGCAGGGCTTTAATTGGCAGCTTCAGCCCAGGCTCCCGCGCTCTAAATCCTGCCCCATCCCCACATCCATCCCCCTCAACAATTCCTGCGCCCGCGCTTCCTCGCTTCGCGTGAGCAGTCTGTTGATCTCAGGATGGCGATATGCCAGATACGCGGGTCGGTACTGAAACATCAGGTTGAACCGGACATCCGGGATGTTCTCGCGCGCCCACTCGATGATCGGCGCGGTGCAGCATTCGACATGTCCAGGAAGCACAAGCTGCCGCAGCAGGATTTCAGAGTCATTGTAAGCGCACAGGAAGTTTCTTGTGACCGTATCCCAGTAATGATCGGCATTCGAGTATTTCTTTGCGCATTCATCGTTTCCATATTTGAAATCCCCGAGATAGACGTCCACAACTCCGCATAAAAGCTTCGCAGCTTCTTTGGAGTGGTACATGTTAGAATTCCACACGACCGGAGTATTTACCCGCATCTTGGCAAGAATGCGCAGTATGGTGTGGAGATGTGGGGTTGGAGTCACGAAATTCAGATTCCTGGCACCAAGACCACGTTTTGCTGCAGCGACCCTTGCAAGGTCTTCTGGAAGAATCGGCATTCCGAGATCCGGATTTGTCGATATCTCCCAGTTCTGGCAGTAGACACACGAAAAGACGCAGCCTGAAAAGAAAACAGTGTGTGACGGTACGAGTTCAGGCTCCTCGCCATAATGCAGGAACTCCGATGCGTATCTTGAAACCGCGCGGGTCCTGCAATATCCATGTTTCTCCTGCCCCCACAATTCCTGCGTTTCCATGATCCCTGCTTTTCTTCGATTTACGCCACACCTCCGGTCACAGAAATGACAATTTTCAAGTATACGATCTGCAATCGCGATTTTCAGGTCGAGTAGTGATTTTCCATCTGGTTCAGCTGGTTTTTCTGACTTATTTGACTTATCCGACCGGTCAAACCAGTCCGACTCGCCGGACTTGTTGAACCTGCGCATTGCATCATCGTGGAGTTTCCACAGATCACTGAGCGCTGCATCCGTACTGAAATTGACAGGAGTGTTCTTTGTGATCATGAACCGTGCTGGCTTGCGGTCGGCTGAGATGCGCTGATATCTGGCGAGAGCGTTCATAACCGACTACTTATGTCAGCGGTTTGTAAAACTGTATGCCTGAAACTGTATATCTGCTACGGTGTACTCTACGCTCTTCTTTTGGGTGACGTGGCATGGAGTCCGGAGTATTTTGATTGATCCTGCGGTGAAATTGATTCATGAAATCGCGGATGACCGTACCTATATGACCGATATATTTAATGTATATAAACTCAACGTGCAGATTATGATAGACCCCACCATCAAGATAGAAAATATCGTAGCATCAATGGCACTCTCTGACAACTTTGACCTCAAACATATATCCTCGCACCTCGAGAACGCCGAGTATGACAAGGACAAATTCCCTGGGCTTGTGTACCGGATAAAAATGCCGAAAACCGCATTTTTGGTCTTTGGATCTGGTAAAGCGAACTGCACCGGAGCAAAAAGCATAAAAGATGTGGATGCCGCAGTAGAAATTCTTTCGAAGGATCTCGAAGGTCTTGGATACACCATCACAAGCAAGTCATATATTGTTCAGAACATCGTGGCCGGGGCAACGCTTGGTACCGAGCTTGATCTGGACGCGATCGCTATTGGTCTGGGATTTGAGAATGTTGAATATGAGCCAGAGGTGTTTCCCGGGCTTGTGTATCGGATAAAGGATCCTAAGGTTGTTGTTTTGATATTCCGTTCTGGAAAATTGGTGATCACTGGTGCAAAGAGCCAGACCGACTGCGAGACTGCTAAGCTAATGGTGTGGGAGCAACTAAATAATCTGGGCTTAGTTCAATGATCGCATCCGAAATCGAGGGTTTTTTAAGGGAAGACACCGGTGATTTCGATGTTTTTCATGATTCACTTCCGGATGAAATAATCAGCGCGAGAATTATTGCAAAAGAGGACGGGGTACTTGCAGGGCTCGAAGAAGTGGTCCGGATTTTCAGTCATTGCGGGATTTCGCCTTCGCGCAAACGTGTTGATGGCGATACGGTCACGGGCGGTGATATCATCATCGACCTTGAAGGAAGTTCACGTGCAATCCTTCAGAACGAGCGTGTAGCGTTAAACGTCCTTGGCCGGATGAGTGGAATAGCGACAATGACCCGTGCGTGCGTGGACATGGTAAAACACACCGGCGCACGGATTGCCTGCACCAGAAAGACGACGCCCGGGTTCAGGCGGTTTGAGAAGAATGCGGTGATACTCGGTGGCGGGGATCCACACCGGTTCAACCTCACCGACGCCATCATGATTAAGGACAATCATATCAGGATTTATGGCATGGGCGAGGCATACAAAGTTGCGAAGGCTGTGAGTTTTATGAAAAAAATCGAAATCGAGGTTGAAAATGCCGGTGACGCTGTGCGCGCTGCCGAACTCGGTGCTGACGTTATTATGTTTGATAACATGGATGCAAGGTCAATCAAAGATGCCATATCAGTGTTGGATGATAAAAAATTGCGAGATTCGGTGATACTCGAATCATCCGGTGACATATCAGCCGATAACCTCGTGGAATATGCAGAAACCGGCGTGGACGTGATTTCACTGGGGATGATTACTCATTCTGCGCGGTGGTTGGACTTCAGTCTCAACGTTCGGTGACCTGCAAATGAGTCGTATTTTGGATGGGCGCTCAATATGAAACGCGAGATGACAAGCATCGATGTTGCGGCAATGGTCTCCGAGTTGCAGCATCTGGTTGGAGCGCGCATCGAGAAGATATACAAATCAGATAACGAGACCGATCAGATCCGGTTGAATCTGTACCTGTTTGGCGAGGGAAGATGCGATCTCGTGATCGATCCGGGCGTATCCATGCATCTGACTGCACATCCGCAGCCAGGCCCAAAGCTCCCACCGACGTTTGCGATGACGCTCCGGAAATATCTTTCTCATGGCAGGATCGTTTCGATCGAGCAGTATGAGTTCGATAGAATCATCGAGATCAAGACGATGCGTGGTGAAGACGCAAACATCCTTATTATCGAATTATTCCCGCCCGGTAACGCTATACTGACAAATGATGGGCAGAAAATCATCCTCCCAATGCGTCCTGTGACATTTCGCGGGCGCAGGATCCGGAGTGGTGAGATATATAAATTGCCAGATATGCAGTCGAACCCGGTTAAAATCACATCCGACGAACTGTCAGATCTATTTTCAAAATCAGATATCAATCTTGTGAAAACGCTTGCAACAAATCTGAATATGGGTGGCACCATCGCTGAAGAAGTCTGTTCGGTGTCAGGGATCAATAAAAACCTCGAATGTCAGGATCTGTCCGATGAGATGATTTTAACAATGCACCGGGGAATTACGAAGGTGTTCGGGCAGATACAGGATCCAAAGCCGCATATCGTATACCATGATAAAAAGAAGATCGATGTTCTCCCGTTTGAGATTTCCAAATACGCCGATCATGAAAAACGATATTTTGACACATTTAATGAGGCACTCGATGAGTTCTTTGACGTGATGGTGGGACATGAAAAGAAACCATCGGAAATAGCCAAGATAAAGAAAAATCCACTCGAACATCGACTATCCCAGCAGGAAAATGCAATTCTGAAATTTGAGAGAGAAAAATCCGATCTGGAGGCGAAAGCAGAGACGATTTATATGCACTACCAGTTGATTGATGAGTCGCTTGCTGCAATTGGATCTGCGCTTGCAAACGGGCGTGGATGGGGCGAAATCGCAGAGATCGTGAAGCAGGCAGACCACCCCACCGCACGAATGATAAAACGGATTGATCCACACAAAAAGACGATTACAATGGAACTGGACCGGACAGACGTTGCACTCGACGTTGGAAAGTCAGTCCCGCAGAATGCGCAGGTCTATTACGATAAATCCAAGAAATTAAGCTCAAAACGGGCTGGCGCCATGCGTGCGCTCGAACATACCCGTGAACTGATAGAAAAAGAAGTAAAAAAAGAAAAGTCAGCAAAAGAGTCGAAGATAAAAACGTCGACACTCAAGCGTCCGAAACCACGCTGGTACCACCGATTCAGGTGGTTTGTGTCATCAGATGGTCTTCTTGTGGTAGGTGGGCGGGACGCTACGAGCAACGAGGAGATTGTCAAGAAATACCTCGAAAAGAGGGATGTTTTCGTGCATACGCAGACACCCGGCGCGCCAGTAACGATCATCAAAGTTGAGGGCGGAGGGCAGGTGCCAGAGCAGACGATCGCAGAGGCCGCGCAGTTTGCGGTCTCGTATTCGAGTATCTGGAAAGAATCGCAGTATACCGGAGATTGCTACTGGGTGCATCCGGATCAGGTTTCAAAAACTCCTGAGCACGGCGAGTTCGTTGCAAAAGGCGCATTTATCATTAGGGGTAAGCGAAATTATCTCCGAAACGTCTCGATCGGCATCGCAATCGGGATAACAGCGGGGATGGAGCTCATCGGCGGTCCTGTATCCGCTGTGAATAAACGCGCAGGATATGTGATCGAGGTTGCGCCGGGGCGGTTCAACCAGAACGATCTTGCAAAGAAGATCTACCGGATGTATTCGGATTCCTTTGGGCGGCAGATCAAGGTTGTTGCGCCGCCGGACCAGATCGCCAGATTCCTGCCGCCGGGCGGGTCCGAGATCAAAAACGTGTCGGTGAGATCTGCGGAATTGTCAGGAGTCGAGTGACACGCAACATCCCAAAACCTCTCCCGCAACTTTTTCGCCTGAAACTCGAGAAACCAAACCAAAGAACACGTGCCCGGGTGTCATCCCACCACGAGCCCGTTATCGGTGATCTGGTAACTTGCTTTCGTGCGTTTGAGTCCGGTCATCGCCTCGATGACGAGTTCGTCCTCGCCAAGATATACGATGTTGTCTGCGGTCGCTTTTAACATCGTCTCGATCTGCGGTTCTGCCGAGCCTTCGGTGTATGTGATGATGCCGGTGCCGCCCGCCATCTTGATTCGCATGGTGTACGCCTTGAGCACCCTGATGATCAGGATCGGCGAGTTGAACGCAAAGAGCGTGGTCGCCGAGTCCAGAACCGACCTGAACCGCTGCGCCTGCTGATGGACATATTGTAGTTGCTGGATGACTTTGCTTGCAATATCGGTCGGATTTTGTGGAAAAGAGATTGACATGTTCTCTGTTTCCTTCTGCATCGCACCAATCGATCCCGATGCGGTGTCGATCACGTACAATCGTTTATTCAGGACATAATTGTGAATAAACCAGTCGAAAGCCATCATCTGCTGTTCGAGCTGTGCCAGGTCGTAATCGGTCATCAGATACATGCACAGATCGTCGTCGTCCATAGCTTGGCGGAGGAACTGGTAGCATAGTATGGATTTTCCGGTCTTTGGCGGGCCATAGATCAGTGTCATCGTGTTCTCTGGCAGTCCGCCGGTCAGTTCATCAAACCCATTGATTCCGGATCTTATTTTTGGAATCATACATCACACATCATACATCAGACTAAACAGGGTGTCGAGAGCTTTGTTCAGCCCCTCTTTGTTCAATACCGAGACAGGTATGATCGGCACGTCCTCCCATAGCGACATTTTCTCGTTGATCGCCTCAGGAGTGAGTGCATCCGAAAGATCCTGCTTGTTAGCGACGATCACCTTTGGTATTGCCTCTGTGCGGCACATTCGGATCATTTCCTTTGCCCGCACGAACGTGTCCGGTTTTGTCGAGTCAATAACGATGAACGCGCCGATCGCTTCTCTTGCAAGTGGTTCAAGCAGGAGATCGAACCGTTCCTGCCCCGGAGTACCAAACACGTCGGCAGAAAATCCGTTATAATCGAGATGCCCGATATCGAGACCCACCGTCGTCGGAAACAGTTCGTAAGATTGCCGATCCACAGAAACAGTATCCGCTGCGATTGCATGGGTAAATGCGGTCTTCCCTGCATTGTATGGTCCTGTCACCAGCAGTTTCGGGATGAAGACCCGAACGCCACCCGGTTCAAGGACCTCAAAGAATATCTTATCGGTTTTGGGGGCTATCCAGTTGGACTTCGTAACTGCGAAGACTTGCCTGTATATCACTTTCTCCTCGACGCTAAAGAGTTTAACCTCGCAATCGACGATATCAGACAGTTTTTCGAGAAGTACGTTCTTGTAATTCCATCTCGTGAACATATATACTATATTCACGTCATTTTTCCGTGCTTCTTCGTTCAACCGCCCGATCAATCCGAGTGTATGATCAAAGCCGATCGAATCAAGAAGTGTTGCGATATTCTCGATCACCGCAGTCCCCCCCGCGACATCAGAGATCGCGTTTTTGACCGTTGCCTCGCTCTCTGCAAAGTCGTCGATCACATACCTGCCGATTGCAGGCATTCCCATCATTGAGGATATGGAATCGACAAAAAATCCCTGGTCAGAGTCAAGAAACGATCGCAGGTCCCATCCATATTTCTGAAAGACGTGTTCGATCTCGATAGGCGTTTTTGTGTTCGTATAGATGAAGCCGATCTCTTTATCGCACCGCATACGCTCAGCAATGATCTGGTATCCGAAAACCTCTGATGTGACGCCCGGCATTGCCGTAAAGAGCAGTGACGTCCCGGCAGGCATGCCGCCGCCGAGCATATCATCGAGCATCGGAATATACGTCCTGCGGAGTTCGCCACCGGTACCGTCACCATTTGGAGTGATAGCCGTCATGCTACACCTCTTCAAGGATCTCCTGCACCTGTTTCGCCCGTGCTTCGATCTCCATCATGATAAGTCCAAGTTGCGCGCCGGTTTCCGCCAGTGCGATCAGGACCGCCTTTTCTCCGGCTGGCTGGAGCAATATCGTACCCTGCTCGGTCTTTACATGGATATCATTCACCGATCCAGTCCCCATCTGGGTGCTTGCGGTCTCTGCGCTCGCCATGATCGTGGAACAGAGCGCAGCAACGATCCGCTCGTTCATCTCAGGAGGCATCCGCGACGTGATTAGCAATCCTTCCTTCGAGACGACGCCAACTGCCCTGATCTGTCCGACTTCCCCGAATCTGGAGAGAATCTTGTCCAGTCTTTCTTTCTTTGTTTCAGGCATTCGCTTCACCTACTCAATTAATTCAAATGTCACCACACAGTCCCCGAGTTCCGCAGTCGTGTTTGTTATTCGTATCTGGAACTTGTCTCCAAAAACCTTTCTGGCGGCTGATGCTGCGTAAAATCCGGGCGGGCAGAGAATACATGATTCAATCCCTTTCTCACGCAGGTACTTCAGTGCGAGTGTGTTGATGCAGTTTTTGACATGACACCGGACTTTTCCTTCATTACAGTTATCGTCACCACCACCGTCGCCTTCATCAGGCGTACATCGTATCCCATCGGCGACTTCAAGCCCGACAAGCAGTTTTGCAAGGTCTTCCATGAACTCTGGCATTGGTTTTCCTGGTTTAAACTCAATTCCAAGCTCCTTTTCGGTAGCTTTGATCAGATCAACGCCGACCAGTGGCACCATCGTAGTCTGCATGATTGCTGCGCCACTTCCAAGTGTCTCCTTCAGCGCTCGCTCGAATGCATACGATATCGTGTTGTAAACAACATAATCTACCTTCTCTTTGCGCCATTCTTCAGTCATGATTCCTCCGGATCGGTCATCGATATTATCTCGCACCCCTCACCTGGCTTGAGTTTTGCATAGCCCTCGCCGCTTGTGCCCTTTACGGTATCAATGGCGCCCTTGATAATTCCTGGAATCGGGCATACCGACGTCACGAATGTCTCACCTCCAACCTTACTCGGGCAGACATTGCAGTCCACGATCTTGAGCGTGACTGAACCTGCACTACTGGTGATCTCAAACCGGTCTCCAAACTCAAGCTCACGTGCAAGAACCCTGATCAGCTCCGGTATTGGCATATCCCGGCTCACCAGCCCTTTCTCAAGGAGCATTTTACCGATTTCAGCGCCGATATACGAAGTGAACAGGTTTGTCAGCTCCTGGCTCGATTTTCCAAACAGTTCGCTGACTGCGGTCCCAAGTCCCATGAATGTGCGGTGCAGATAATCTCTACTATCGGTCATCAAAACCTCCTGTTCTCAGAAGACATGAACACTGTAATGTACGTGTAGTCTG
>JAUVEF010000209.1 GCA_030594905.1 Methanosarcinales archaeon | reverse complement strand
TTTCGGTGTCACCATTGTTCATGTTTTTTCCAAATATGGTTTTAAAACTATATATGTCTTTTGTCAACAAAAATCCCAACACATCAACGCGCCCAAGCACATCGCAGAGCAAAACTTTAATCAGACGTCACTCAAACAAATTGCAGACACAATCGGATCAAAGGCAATAGACTGAACAAAAGCTTGCAACGTGCTTTGTTCTGCACAGGATGCGCTGAAGACCAAAAGTCATTCATATCCATGAAACTACCACCAACGATACTGATACAGGAAGAGGATTTCCACTACGCGTGGGCGCGGGCGGTACGGTATGTGCTGCGCGACGGACGGAAGATAACAATCGGGGACGCATCCGAACCAAAGCCGATCCGGGATGCGTGCATGCTCTTCGAACTCACTGGTGACGCGATCCGGCAGATCGAGGATCGTGAACTGCACCCGCAGTTTCCGTTCCAGCACATCGATCCCTACTGCGAGGAGTTTACGAGAGAGTATCTCTCACAGTACATCGAAAAACCGGATCAGGAACGGTTTTCATACCTGTATTTCGAACGGCTTGCGATGTACGGGGACATCGATCAGATGGCGCTCTTGCGCAAGTGTCTTGCCACGCAGATAGATGCCGGGATCGGATCGAACCGGGATCAAGTGGTCACGTGGCAGGCAAAGACCGATCTCGGGAGCGTGTCCCCGCCGTGTTTCGATGATGAAACCGAGGTTTTGACATCATCTGGCTGGAAACTGTTTCGACACGTAACATACAAGGATGACATAGCAACCCTTACTCAAAACGATGAAATTGAATATCAGAAACCAAGCAATATACTATCATATCCGTTTAACGGTGAAATGGTATCTGCCAATGGCGCGAGCCTCGATTTCAAAGTCACCCCAAATCACATGATGTATATCGGGGATAAACACGGGTCGTTTCGCCTGAGTCGTGCTGATGAGTTGCCGAAAGAATGCTATATCAAATCAGATGCAACATGGACTGGTGGTGAACGCGTCGAGGAGATGACAATAGGTGACAAGATAATCAAAATGGACAACTTTCTTCGTTTCCTTGCCATTTACCTTTCAGATGGTGATTGTACCATAAATAATGGTAGATATAGAGTCAGGATTTCACAGAAGAAGAATGTGATAAGGTATCGTAAAATCCTCAATGCTCTTCATCCATCTTTCAACGTGATTGAGGAATGTGATAAGAATTGTGATGGGTGTATCCAGTTTGTAATAAATAATAAAGAACTGGCGACATACGTTTCCCAATTTGGGCAGGCTCATCACAAATTCATCCCGGAATTTGTGAACCATCTACCATCAGATCAGATAAAAACTTTCCTCGAAACGTATGAAATCGGGGACGCACACACCAGAGGCACGACTGTTCGGTACTGTACGGTTTCAAAGACCTTGGCAAGTGATATGCAGGAGTTGGTACTGAAAAGTGGCAACGGCAGAAGTGCTGATATATGGAAGCGAACCGGTATAGAATATTACGAAGTCAAGGACAGATCGTTCAAGAACGGCAGACATCTGCACAGAGATAGTATGGTTGATATGGTTGAATACTGCGGCGAAGTTTACTGCGTCGAGGTTCCGAACCATATAATTTACGTGCGCAGGAACGGTAAAGCGATGTGGTGTGGAAATTGTTTGCAGCGCATCTGGATCCGGCATCTCGGCGACCAGAGCGTCGAAGTGCACCTGACATGGAGGAGCCGCGATCTGTACACCGCGTGGCAGGTAAATATCATCGCCTTGATCGATATGCTGAATCGAGAGGTTATCCGCCCGAACAATTGCAGGATCGTTAAACTAGTAGATTATGCCGATTCGCTGCACATTTATGAGAGCGATAAGGAGGCGGAGCGGGTAAAACTCCTACCAGCCAGTCCGCAGAAGCAGAAAGGGTTGTGGGAGTACTGAGTACTAAAATAGCATTCCAGCTATGATTTGTGCATAGCCACATCTGGAAGGTCGCTTCCCCGGTTAAGGACTGATGAGACGCGACAGGGCGTTTCTATTCAACGTTTCAACGCTTCTGTCTTGTCTACTACCATGACGTCCTTGATGGCGCGAACCGCGCCGAACGGAATCAGCATGTAATTCCCTTCCGACCGGTACAGGCTCCGATCCACCGACATATCCGGCTTCACCAAGAGATTGATCAACTCGCCGGTCCGGATGTCTATCACGACGTTGTACAGTGCACCAAGTATCGATCCGTCACTGCTCATGACGTTCTTCTTTGACAGGTTCTTTGCGAATATTTTTACCATTAACATCCCTCTCGTGTTAGTGATTATCACTTATACTTCTTTATATTTAAATTGTTTTGCCAAGAGAACGCCACTGCAACGGATGACGTCAAACCATATATCTTCCGGAAACATAATCCTGAATATGGAAAAGCCAGA
>JAUVEF010000208.1 GCA_030594905.1 Methanosarcinales archaeon | reverse complement strand
AGCCAGACCTAACGATCATTGAGAAGTCTGAAGCATGGGTCAGCCTCGACGATACGACCTACACCATCACATACACCGTAAAGAACAACGGAGACGGGGATGCGGCTGCAAGCACAACCACTATCACGATAAATGGTGTCGAGGTTGCAACCGATTCCGTGCCAGAACTGGCGTCGGGCGAAAGCTATAGCAGCACACTCGGTCCGTTCACGATACAGGGACACTGCGACACAATTGTGGTCTGTGCGGATGGTGGCGATAAAGTGGATGAGAGCAACGAAGGCAACAACTGCAGGAGAAATATGTTATGTCAGCCAGTGACCTCGGGTGATGTTCCTGCGCTGACGCCCTTTGGAGCGGCAATACTGATCGGCTCACTCTCGCTCTTTGCCGTTGCGAGTATGAGAAGAAGAGATGAATGAGGGGGCTGGCACCCCATTCTTTTTACTTTTTATGGTTCTTCGCTGTTTTAGGGGTACTTTAACACCTCAACACCAACAATCGAATCACTTCATCGATCTTATGTGCCAAAAATTCGCCTATGTTAACTTCCGCAATAGTTTCTGACGTCAAGATCACCGATTAACAGTTGGGCATCACCTTTTATAAATATTCACACGGAGTACTTGCAATCAGTGCTTGCAAAACCAACGTCTCAGAAAAAAACACAAGTTCCACCCGTATATTTAGGTAAACCCTTTTGTCAATGAGTCCCAACAGTTAAGCATCACCGGGACAAACTCGGCAGCGCAACTTCAATGACCGAATACCAATCACTAAATCAAGAGAGCTGATACAATGATTATATCAATAGCAAGCGGAAAAGGCGGCACAGGAAAGACCACAGTGGCGGTAAATCTTGCATTGTCACTCTCAAATGTGCAGTTACTGGATTGCGATGTCGAAGAACCGAATTCGCATATCTTCCTTAAACCAGAGATAGATACCGTAAAGTCGGCAGGTACAATTGTGCCCGTGATTGATCACGATTCATGCGATTACTGTGGAAAGTGTGCGGCTGCATGTGAATATAATGCAATAGTCGTGCTCCCGGCACAGGTCATGGTCTTTTCCGAACTCTGCCATGGCTGCGGTTTATGTTCCATGGTCTGCCCGCGGGATGCGATTAGCGAGGAGACGAGGGAGATTGGTGTTATCAAGAAGGGGCGAAGTGGCGACAACATAGAACTTGTGTATGGGCTGCTGAATATCGGTGAGATCATGGCAGCACCCCTGATAGATCATGTCAAAGAGGAAATAAGTCCGGAAAAGACTGTGATTATCGATGCGCCACCCGGAACTGCATGTCCTGTGATTGCAGCGATTGCGGGCAGCGATTACTGTATTCTTGTGACAGAACCAACCCCATTCGGGTTGTACGACCTGAAACTGATAGTAGAGGTGCTAAGAGTGCTAAAGATTCCTTCTGGCGTGGTTATAAATAAAGCGGGGATCGGAAATCGAGATGTTTACGACTACTGCAAAGAAGAAAAAATCCCGATCTTGCTCGAGATTCCTTATGATACGAAGATCGCAGAGTATTATTCGGAGGGCATACCATTTGTGAATACGATCCCTGAGTGGAAGAACCGGTTTGAAGGAGTGATTGATGTAATCGGAGGTGAATTATGAGGCAGATAACCATCATAAGTGGAAAAGGCGGCACCGGGAAGACGACACTCGTTGCATCGTTTGCAGCCCTCGCAGGGAACCTGGTTATTGCTGACTGTGATGTGGATGCGCCCGATCTTCATCTGCTGATGCATCCGGAGATTGTGAAAAGAGAGGAGTTCAAGGGATTAAACGTTGCAGCAATTGATAAATCGAAATGTATAGAATGTGGAATATGTGCGGAAGCATGTAGATTCAAAGCGATATCTGACACAAAGTCCGGTTATGCGGTCAATCCGACACGCTGCGAGGGATGCGGGGTATGTGTCTTTGTGTGTGATTCGGATGCGGCCATCCTCACAGAGCGCATCTCAGGTCATGCGTTCATCTCAAAAACGAAATACGGGACGATGGCACATGCGCAGTTGAATATCGCCGAAGAAGCGTCCGGAAAACTTGTAACTGTTGTTAGGAATAATTCCCAGCGGGTTGCAGAAGAGGAAGGAGCGGACCTTATCCTGATCGATGGATCACCCGGCATCGGCTGCCCGGTGATTGCGTCCTTAACCGGCGTGGACATGGCACTGGTCATCACCGAACCCACGATGTCCGGACTGCATGACCTTGAGCGAATCCTGGATGTGACCAGGCATTTTGGGATTGCGTCAGTTGTCTGCATCAACAAGTATGACATCAATGAAGAGAACAGCATGACGATTGCCGGGTTTTGCCAGGAGCGCGGGGTTACGATTGTTGGGAATATCCCCTATGATCCGGTGGTAACCGAGGCGATGGTCGCAGCCATGCCAGTTGTTGAATTCTCAGATGGAGCGGTATCGGACGCGATAAAAGAGAT
>JAUVEF010000182.1 GCA_030594905.1 Methanosarcinales archaeon | reverse complement strand
CTCCGGCAAGCAGGGTGGTTAGACCCCAGAATCAGAGAGTCATGTGAAAGCGAACCACCCGGGGACACGGCAACGAATCATTCCTCAGTCAACTGGTCCAGCACTTCCCCTAACCACTCAAAGTTCTCACCAAATGCAGTCCAGTTCTTGCCCATCGAGTCAAGAATCGCATCATAGTAGTCGTTTGCCTCAGTGATCAACTCTTCAGTCGACCATTCTCCAGCATCCCCCATAGGCTTGACCGGGCGCGCTCCTGTTTCGCCTCTGCCAAACAGCGCCTCAAGCGCACTGTCAAGGTCCTCCTCCATCACCACCCGCTCGCCATCCGAGACAAGTATCCGCTTCAGTTCAGGAAGCTGCCCGGTCTCTGCCATAATATAGAGCGGTTCCACGTACAGAATACTGTCCTCGATCGGTATCACCAGCAGGTTGCCCCGCGTCACTCTGGAGCCTTGCTGTGACCAGAGCGTAAGCTGCTCTGAGATCACTGAATCCTGATCGAATTTTGCCTCGATCTGTAAAGGACCGTATATCAGTTTTTCCTTGGGGAACTTGTACAGCAGCAGTTTTCCATAATCATCTCCATCAGATCTAGCAGCAAGCCATGCGATCATGTTATCCTTCCTTATTGGCGTAAACGGACTCATCAGGACGAATTCCTCATCGCTTTCGCCGGGAAGCTTCATTATTATGTAATAAGGGTCTACCTGCACCTGCTGGCTTGTGCCGTACACCTCGTGTGGGACCTGCCATGCATCCTCTTTATTATAGAAGACTTTTACGTCACTCATGTGATATGTGTTGTAGATGTCAGATTGTACCTTGAAGAGGTCTTCAGGGTATCTTACGTGTTTTTTAAGCTCATCTGGCATCAGATCAAGTGATTTGAACTGCTCGGGAAACATCCTGGCATAAGTTGTGATTATTGGGTCCTGGTCCGCGGTATCGGCGATATAGTAGGTCACATCCCCATCATAAGCATCGACAGTGATCTTTACGGAGTTTCGTATGTAATTGACAGAACCACGCTTCTCTGAGTACGGGAAATTGCCTGTGACTGTATATGCATCCTGTATCCAGACCAATCTGCCGTCGCAGATGGTGATGTATGGATCCCGGTCAAGCATCAGGAATGGGGTGACCTTTGAGACCCTATCCTCAATGTTCCTTTCAAACATAATCCTGCTCTCAGGAGTGATATCCGCGGATAGTAAGATCTTGATATCCATGAATCTGATCGCCATCAGGAGTTTCTTCATGGTTGTGTCCAGTCGAACACCTCCACGCCCATCGTACCGGATATACTCATTAGTATCGCCTTTTGGATAATCAAACTCCTCTGTGCGGGTGTTTACCAGCACAAACTCATTATCCCGTTCCCCATAGTATATTTGTGGCTTTTCGATCTGCAATTTTGGTTCATCGACAGTGTACGCTGGAGGAATATCTTTTATCAGGTAGTTGGGAAGTCCCTCGCGTGTAATGCTATTTACGGGGCTCATCACCACACCAAAGCCATGTGTGTAGACTGTATGGAGGTTTACCCATGTCTTTGACACGATCTGGTCCTGATTCATCTCTCTTGGAGCTAACATCACCTCGGTGTATCTTCCGTCAATCTCGTACCGGTCGATGTCGATACCTGAAAGGTCGTAGTACAACCTTATTTCCTGCATTTGTTTATATGTCTGTACGAGCGGTCTCCAATCGAGAATTCTGATATTGTCCATCGTTTCAGGTGATTTTGCCAGCACTTCCTGGGTCAGATTCATCTCAGCCGGGAAGGTTCTCTCCTCCACATCGGCAAGCCCGTAGGCGATCTTTGTAAACTTGATGTTGTTCTCGATGTAAGGCGCTTCCAGACTGATCTCGTTTGGCGAGACTTTATACGTCTGGACGATCCCAGGAACCGCTGTCGAACCAATGAATATGACCAGCAGGTAGAAAACCACCGCATAAGTCAATATACCACTCTTCTGCGGATCCTGTCTGCCTGATATAAAGAATATCCAGACATAAAACAACAGGGCAATGAACAACGCAAGAATCATCAGTATCTTGGTGATCGGAAGGTATACAACAACATCAGTGTAGCCAGCCCCCACCACAATCCCTTTTTCTGAGTATATTATGGAGAATCTGGCAAGATAGTGGTTCACGGCAAGGAGGATGAAGAAGAGCGATCCGAGAACTGCTATATGTGCAAGTGCATTCCGTTTCATGCCTGTGATCGCCGACTGGAAACTGACGTCGTAAATCGGACCATCGTCCACTGGCGTGGAAACCTGCGCCTGCTTGAACATGCGGATGATGAACGACTGCATGTAGTCCAGAAGCACCATAATGATCGTGATTACCACACAAGCCATCAGAAAACCCCTGACCGCGTGGATGAACGGCAGCGAGAAGACGTAGAAAGCGACATCCTTCCAGAAGATTGGGTCCTGCAAGTTAAATGTTTCTTGATTCAGGTACTGTAGTACCACAAACCACTTCTGCGAGCTTGCAAGCCCGACAAAGAACGACAAAACCAGAGCAATCACGATCTTTAACTTCGAGGGGATCTCTGACTTGGATGGGTTTGCTTTCGAGGATATCCAGAGGTTGCCGAGCAGAAATATGAGGAAAAACAACGCCGAAGCTGCAAATAGGAGCAGTTTCGCAGTCAAGCTGATCATGAAGATCCGGGAGAAGCCAAGAGCGTCAAACCACCAGTAATCTGTGACGAGACGGACTATCTCTGAGATTGATAGGATAAACGCCAGTGCCAAGAAGATGGCGATATTTGTAATTCCGCTCTTAGACCGCACCATAACAAATGCAAGGGGGTGTATCGATTATAAAGGTTTGCGGAAAACGAGGCGAGTTTTCAATTGTATATGTACTATAACGTCCAGTCACTCTACGCACCATCTAGATTTACGATAAAGTGGCACAATCGAAAATCCCAGTGAAATAAACCCGGAAACTTTTGTTCTTTGTGCATTGTGTCTTTGCGTTTTTGCGTTGTTGTATATCCAACTGACCATCACGGAAATCACTGGATTTCCAGCAGTGCCTCTATCCCGTAGATAAATTGTGTCTGTGATGTGTTTGAGACGTGGCGATCGCGAATTACACGAATGCCACACCAGGATTAATTCGTGCCATTCGTGTAATTCGTGATAAAAACTGACAGACCCCGATAAAATGAGCGATCTCTTTATAAGTGTTGGTCACTGCAACGCGAGATACCAACGACC
>JAUVEF010000211.1 GCA_030594905.1 Methanosarcinales archaeon | reverse complement strand
GCGTCGATCTCCATGAGCTGCGATGTCGTGAATCGCTCAGTTGTAAGCGATGGTTCGTTTCGTGCCATTATTCACCACCACCCTTTGCAAGGATCGAGAGCGGGGTTGCAATGATGTGGATGTACTTCGTGAATGGTATCATCGCAACGCAGAAGAGAAGCGAGATCACCACGTGGAAGAGCGCTGCCGGAGGTGATGCCGCATTGCTGATTCCAAGACTCCAGAAATCGGTGAGCGCGGTGGCGTGTTCGGTGCCAGCGTACCTGATGCCCTCAGAGATGAAGCCCGTTATCACGATTACGAACAGTCCCCAGATAAGGAATGTGTCATAGAACGTGGTACCCTCTCGAACCTCTTTGATGAATAGCCGCCGTGCGATTGCAATCAGCACACCAAAAAGTAGTACGTATCCGAATACCGAGTTCAACGTCACAATCAACGGAAAGTTCTCGACGAGTGGATGTACCTCAGCATGATATATGCCTGCCTTACTGAGAAGTTCCACCACGAATATCCCCATCGAGAAGAAGAAGAGCATCATCCAGCCCCAGAAGATTGTTATATGCATAACCCATCTGAGTACGCTGCGCTTCAGGATGCGCCGCTGTAGCAGGATGTCCATCACAAGCGTCGTTAGCACGCCCTGCTCATGTTTCTTGTCGAATGTCTGGGACAAAAACAGCTTCAAGAACGCTATGATATTGCCACCCTGACCGCCTTTGCCATAGCCTGCCGATCCGTAACCCCATTTAGACATCTGAAACAGGATACCAGCCGCAGCGGCAATGACTGCCAGAAAACCAATAACAAGCGCAACTTGAAAGGTCATGGTATTGTCAATAGACAAACCACTGTAATACTCTGCCATATGTTCTGCCATATTTAGCCTCCTTTATTACGGTATAATCAAAGGTTATAGACCTTTATGACTTTTTCATGGGAGCTATCTTATTTAAAAGTTATCGATGTAGGGGTCATGAGGGAATTCATGCACGCCCTATTTATACTAATATGACATCACGCCTTCCATGTCGGGGTGTTCCACTCGTCAGATATTACATACTACGAGCTTTGATCCCCGCACCTCAGCCGCAGGTTCGTCGGAGATCAGTCGTTTCCACCGGGCAGCTCTCGCATTACTCTTCCTGGTAAAGTGCTTTAACCGCCTCGGTGAGCGTTTCAGGAATCTCCCACGTCGTGAGCCGGTCGATCCCGGCGGTCGAGTCAAGCGAGAGTGGCGTGATCGAGATATGCTTGCGTGCGAATGCGTGTACATCAGTGCCCGCGTCATCATCCTGCACAAGATCGCCGTTGATCCAGTAGTATGGGCGACCCCGCGGATCATGTCTCTGCTCAACCGCGGTCTTGAATATCTTCCTTGACAACCGGGTGATCTCGATCTTGGTATCAGGCAGTGCATCCCTTGGGATGTTGATGTTGAGCAAGTCTACGCCTTCGGGAAAACCATGAGCAAGCGCGCGTTTTGCAACTCGCCTGACCAGATCGACGCCGACGCTGAAGTCGTATTCATAATGCCGGTGGTCATCAAACTTGTCGCCCTGGTCCGCCACCTGGATCGATGCCGCAATCGTTGGGATGCCGTAGCTTGCAGCCTCAAGCGCTGCACCAACCGTGCCTGACGTGGTGACTGTGTCGGTGCTGATGTTTTCGCCGATATTAAAACCCGACACGCACAAATCAGGAAGTTTGTCCAGAATAACAAAGATCGCAAGGATTACAGAGTCTGCGGGCGTGCCACCGACCGCATAAGCACTGAACGACTCCAGTTCGATCTTGGTCATCCGCAGGGGCGAGAAGACTGATACAGACCGCCCGACGCCTGATTTTTGCATGGAGGGTGCTGCAACGGTGACATCCCCGAGATCACAGACGCTTTCGTGTGCTGCCCGGATTCCTGATGAGTAGACGCCGTCGTCATTAGTTACAAGTATGACTGACATAGTTACCTAACTCTACTACCGATATCCTATATATGACCCCTGCTCCTTCTTTGCGACTCCGCCTTTGAACTGTTCCTGCACACGCTGGTAATGATCAGTGAGATCAGCGCTTGCAGTCGGTCTTATCTTCTGCAACGCCTCCTCAAAATGCCGCATCTCAACATGGTCAAAGTCCTCGCGCATCGCAAGCATACCAGCCTCCCG
>JAUVEF010000034.1 GCA_030594905.1 Methanosarcinales archaeon | reverse complement strand
CAATTCTCCCGCCCCGAAAAAGATCATTAAAATCGTAGGTGCGGTAATTTGCCATACCAAAAGACTTAAAATGGAGAAAATCGATGTCAAAGCTTTTATTCATCGCTATCGGGGGTGCCATCGGCGCTCTACTTAGATATGCTTTATCAGGTGTGGCTTACAAATACCTGGGCAGTGGTTTTCCATGGGGCACTTTATGCGTAAATCTCCTCGGTGCTTTTACGATCGGTATTCTCTGGGGATTATCTGAAAAAACTACCATCTCTTCCGATTTCCGGACGTTCGCGTTTATCGGAATCCTTGGCTCGTTCACAACGTTTTCAACTTATGGTCTGGAGACCTTCAGCTTATTTCGCGATGGTGAAATCAAACTCGCATTGGCGAATGTTTTGATCACCAATGTTTTGGGTATCGCATTGGTCCTAACTGGCTTCATCGCTTCAAAATATTTAATGATTTTTATAAGTAGGAGGTTGTGATACAATGAAATTGCCTGAAATGGCTGTTATTAAGAATTTTCATTGGAGAGGCGGATCGCTACAAGGAAAAACCACTCTACGAACAGATCGTACTTGCGGCAAGAGGACTGCATCTTGCCGGAGCAACCGTTACCAAGGGAATAATGGGTTTTGGAGCAGCGAGTCGAGTACATACGGCAAAGCTGCTACGTCTTTCTGAAGATTTGCCTGTTGTTGTTGAACTGGTCGATACGGAAGAAAATCTCAACAAACTGCTGCCGTTTCTCGATGAAGTCGTAAGCGGTGGTTTGATTACACTGGAAAAGGTGCGAGTTATCAGATATAGACATAGCAATAAGAATAAGCAGTAGGGCTTAACACATAAATCACATCTCTCGCAGGTGTTTAGCGCGCACCGAATAGTAAAATAGCAAAAGTACATGCACGAGTAAGTACTATCAAAGTTATCTGGTGGTACCCTACATCCATGACATTCATGCGATTTGCATATTCGTGGTCTATTCTGACGATTTTATCACGAATGACACGAATTTTAACATGTCATTTTCTGGCAATCCCTTTAGCTAAGGCGGAAAAACCGCGAGATTTCACGAGATGGATACAAGAGGATAGTGGTACATACAAAATATCAGTGATATATTACATTTTATATCCAGTTACACCCATACTTTATGGGGAAAAGCAACCGGAAGAATAAATCTTTTCGCTGATCGACCAATCACTGGAGTTGCGTACAATCCTGTTCCATGATGTCCGCGGATTGGTTCCAGTAATACTCGAATAGTGCGTTTCCCCACCCGATTGCGGCAGTATCTTCACTGACGAGATCCATGCCGTAATCATACGTACCATCCGGTCTGAAAAATCCAATTGATAGAAGCTTCTCAGTCACTGTAAACGCAACCCGCACATCCTCATCTATCACCCTCATACTGAAGTTTGGCATGTTTGCAACACGTTGCAACACATCCTTATGTCGATCACTCATCAGTTTCAGCACAGGACACGTCACTACAAGACGCACTGCCGCCCCGCTCTCGACGAATACTTTGAACAGATCTGGAAAATCCGGATGTATGAATGGGGATACCCCATTTACAACATCACATTCCCCGAGCAGTTCTGTAAAATGCCTGTGCGTCGCAAAAAGGTCTGCAGGCATATCCTCTATGATAGTAGACCTGCCCAAAGATCCAATATTCCTGAAAAACAGATCAGGGATCACATGAGTTTCGTGATTCTTCCAGAACTGTTCCTGTGTTTTGAACATGTGCAGCGTCTCAACGAAATCGATCAGCTTCGATGAGATTAGCTTCCCATACGGTGTTACACCGTATTGCCGGTCATCTTTGTATATCATATCCTTCGACTTTAGCTCAGCAAGCACCGGCAAGATGGTGGAAGTTCGATAACCAAACTCGTCCCTGAATTGGTCCATAGTCATGCTTTCTTTATTCAGACTGATTAGCAGCTTGATGCGGACGCCAGACGTTGTCAAGAACTTCAATTCGTCCTTGACCCCCTCATACGAATCGATTCCCGAAATCATGCATGTAATTATTATGCGATATGTCTATTAAACATTTTGGTATCGAGAGTTTTTTCTCGGTCAGAGAGAAATTTTACACCGGGCATACGCCCACATATACCCAGAGCCCGAGACCCATAATAATCCACTCTCCGTCCACCAATATATCTATCAGGGTCTTGTTGCGAGTATTTTCGGTACAGAAGTATAAAATGTACAGATACCCATATACCATACTGGCGATCAAGATAAGAGAATAATCGTTGAACAAATCTAAAAACAGTGCGGTCCACACAGTAAGCAGAGTCTGGAGGGTTAGCAGCAATCGCTTAGTCCACGATACTCCTATAACGACCGGGACCGTATTCACACCATTCAGCGTATCACCATTCACATCCCTGACATCGAACAGAACGGTGTTGATAAACATTTTGATGAAGACGAAGGGGAACAAAAACCAGAGTTTGGTGAGACTTTCGAGATAAAGTGCAGGCAAAAGCGCTCCACATGCAGCCCAGCTTAAAGCAACAACAAAACTCTTTACAAATAATATATCCTTCAATCGTGGGATTCCAAATATCGAAAAGATATCCTTGCTGTATGCGATCCCTAACACGATTGGAACGAGCAGTATGAGTGCTGCAAACGGGCTTGCAAGCCAGCCCAGAAACAGCGCCACAATATACGCGACAGATGCAAGAATCAGCAGGATCTTTTCATTACCCTGCACAAGAGCGGATCGCTCCGGCATATTCACGGCGTCTTCTTCCTGATCCGTCACTCTGTTGAGACTATACACGCTATATATCACAAAGAACATAGCAGCGAGCAGGAATGGATTCGGTGTTAATTCAAGTATAGTAAATGAAAAGTACAGCATCAAAACGCCACTGACAGATAAAAAGATCGAACTCGCCATCAAAAGCGATGTGATCTCTTTGAATATTGATAAATATGGTATACACTTTATATAATACGCGATGCTTCCGCCTCCCTATTCCCATGATAAATTAGGTGCTAATCATATTTATATCTTTCCCCGGGGAGGCTACGCCGCTACATTACTTGCACACATTATGTATAATTGCCAATAACACAGAGGTCAATAGATATATGTTATGAGATATATTACTCCTGCGTTTGAAATTTCCAACCAAAAACTATATATATAAGCAATGTTTATATCCTTATATTGTTACTGCAACGGGTGAGTTAGGGTAACGGGTTGGATAATGTAAATGACGAGGAGGGCTGTCCAATGAAAGCAAAGAATAGACGTAGGGTTAGCAAAGACAATCGGGCTCAGGTGGGGATTGGAACACTTATCATCTTTATTGCGATGGTTCTCGTTGCAGCGGTCGCTGCGGCTGTTTTAATCCAGACATCAGGAGTCCTGCAACAGAAAGCACAGACCACAGGAAAGGAGGCGACAAAGGAAGTCTCCAGCAATATTGACATTGACTCAATCGAGGGATGGCGAGGCGGCTTGAATGCTTCCTCGAGTGTAGAAGACACATTCTCGAGTCAGATCTACAGGCTCGATCTGCGAGCATCGCTAAAAGTCGGAAGTGAGCCTGTTGACATGAACCAGGTCGTGATAACAATAACAGACGGCACGACCACAAACGACCTCCGGTACATCGAAGGAGATCTCGTGACCGCAAGAGCACTTGTTGACAGTAACACCGGGAGATACACACCAAGTGCAGCCATCGGTGTCACGAATACGACCTACAGGATACTGGTCGATGGAGACGGTTCTGGCACCACAGCAAGCAACGAGGATGCCATAGACATCATCCAGAGGGCGTACCAGGATGCCAATGTGGATGACCAGTTTGTGGCAGAGGATGGTACCGCAGGTGCAGGTATCACATACAATTACACAGATCCGTATGTGTGGTCAGACCCGGAAGACGCGGGTTCCATAATCGCAGTCGATGCCGGTGTCTTCAGGGATGGTGTCAACGGCGGTGGCACCAACTACAGCGAGATAACGGACGGTACCTACAACGTGTATGACAACACAACTCAGGACAAGTATCTGATGCGTGGCGACATGTTCTTCGTAATCAACGAGATCCGGGATGAAGATAAGTCATTCACAAAGGCGAATCCTGTGATGAATACCGGGGATCTGGTGAAGATCATCATACTAACCGGACCAGGCACTATCAACAGTGGTGAATCACATACTGGTGGAGATGACGCCACTCTCACAGACAACTATCCGCTCACAGGTGAAGCCGATCTCACGCTCGGTCCGAGAACTACAGTCTCGATCTCCATGATACCCGAGGGCGGGGCATCAACTGACGTCACCTTTGTAACACCGTCGTCGTTTGGCACACACTCGAGCGTTGATCTATACCCATGAGGTGGGGAATTATGAAAAGAAAGAATATAACACAGAATCGTAGTGCTCAGGTGGGGATTGGAACCTTGATCATCTTTATTGCGATGGTCCTTGTTGCAGCGGTTGCTGCAGCTGTTTTGATCCAGACATCAGGAGTCCTGCAGCAGAAAGCACAGACCACAGGAAAGGAAGCCACAAAAGAGGTCTCCAGTAACATCGACATCGACTCGATAGAAGGATGGCGAGGCGGCATACAAGCTTCCAGCAGCGAACCAGACACATTCTCAAGTCAGATATACCGGCTCGATATACGATCATCACTCAAGGTCGGAAGTGAGCCTGTTGACATGAATCAGGTCGTACTCACGATAACAGACGGTACGACCACAAACGACCTCAGGTACATCGAAGGAACTCTCGTGACTGATACGGCTTATGTCGACGCTGGAAACGGGACGTGGGTATCGGCTGCCGCCGATGGCATCACAAACACGACATACAGGATACTGGTTGATGAAAGCAGTAACTCAGATCTCCTGGATGTGTTCAGGCGCATATATCCTGATACACGTGATGATAGCGATAACAATGCCAGCAACTCTACATCGGTGCTCTGGAGTCTTCCGGCATCGGAAGGATCCGGTGATGTGATCGCGGTGAATGCAAGCATCTTCAATTCGACCGACTATCCTGATGATACGAACTATCTCGCACGTGGTGACATGTTCTACATCATCGAGGAGATCAGGGATGAGGACAAGTCATTCACAAAAGACAATCCTGTGATGAACACCGGAGACCTCGTGAAGATCATTATACTCACAGCGCCGGCAAGCACGGTCACCGGAAATGCCGCACTTGGAAGTGAAGCGGACACAGTTGATGCACAACTGGAGAGCAATCATCCGCTTGTGGGCGAAGCTGATCTCACGCTTGGTCCGAGAACCACCGTCTCGATTTCAATGATCCCGGAGGGCGGGGCATCGACTGACGTCACTTTTGTGACACCGTCGTCGTTTGGTACACACTCGAGCGTGGATCTGTATCCGTGAGGTGGACTTATGAAATGGAATAATATTATGCGGGATCGCCGTGCCCAGGTGGGCATCGGCACCCTGATAATATTTATTGCGATGGTCCTTGTTGCTGCGGTTGCTGCAGCTGTTTTGATCCAGACATCAGGAGTCCTGCAGCAGAAAGCACAGACCACAGGAAAGGAAGCCACAAAAGAGGTCTCCAGTAACATCGACATCGACTCGATAGAAGGATGGCGAGGCGGTCTTAATTCGTCAACATCCAAGAACGATTCGTTCTCAGATGAGATCTACCGGCTGGATATGCGCTGCTCGCTGAAGGTGGGAAGTGAGCCTGTTGATCTGAATCAAGTTGTGATCACCATAACCGATGGCACGATGACAAACGATCTTAGGTATATCGAAGGGTCGCTCGTTGCCGCGAAGGCGATAACCGGTGCGTCAAGTGGGATATACACATCGAGTGCGAGTGGGGCAGGTCTCACGAATACGACATACCGACTACTGGTGGATGGCGATACTACCACAACGCATACAAACGGCGCAGATGGTCACACCGCGGTCATGGACATATTCAAGAGGGTCTATTCTGATGCGCATGTTGACAGTGACTACAACGGAACCGGGCTCAGTGCTATAGATTACACACTCGAGAACAGCAATGGTACTGCTGTTATATGGAGTGATGCGGCATCATCCACGACAGGGACATCGGGCGAGGTGCTCGCTGTGGATGCCGGGGTCTTCACCAATAACACAACCGCAGCGAGTGATTCGTACGGCAAGATCAGCAGTACACTACAGGATGAGTACTTCGCACGCGCTGACAAGTTCTATGTTGTCGAGGAGATCCGGGATGAGGACAAGTCATACACCTCTGACAATCCTGTGATGAACACAGGTGACCTTGTGAAGATGATCGTCCTAACCGGTCCGTCGAATATCGTCACAGGCGAGGGGGACGATTGGCTCCAGGGTGCGACAAAGGATGGCTCTGACTCCAAGTTCCAGTACAACAATCCGCTTGTTGGTGAGGCGAATCTTGATCTCGATCCGAGAAGCACGGTCACGATTTCCATGATCCCGGAGGGTGGTGCGGGAACCACAGTTGACTTTGTGACGCCATCGTCGTTTGGAACTCATGTGAGCGTAGATGTGTATCCGTGAGGTGAACAATCATGAAAAGAAACAATATAACACAGAACCGCAGCGCTCAGGTGGGGATTGGAACTTTAATCATCTTTATTGCGATGGTTCTTGTCGCTGCGGTTGCAGCAGCAGTTTTGATACAGACATCAGGAGTTCTGCAGCAGAAAGCACAGACCACAGGGAAGGAGGCAACAAAGGAGGTCTCCTCAAACATCGATATCGACTCGATCGAAGGCTGGAGAGGTGGAAGCAATTCGTCCGCATCCGACTGGGACACATACTCAGATGAGATCTACCGGCTGGATATGCGCTGCTCGCTCAAGGTGGGGAGCGAGCCTGTTGACATGAACCAGGTGGTAATAACCATAACAGACGGCACAACCACAAACGATCTCCGCTACATCTACGGCGAACTCAACGCGACAGACGGCGATGATGCGCCAAGGATCGGTGGCGACGTGAACAATATCAGTACATACTACCGGCTCGAGGTTCGGGACGGTGTTGATGACGGCGAAGAGACATTGTGCTACTTCATGAAGGCGTGTCCGGATGCGCATCTTAGTGGCAATGTGATCTATTCGGAGACTGGTACATCTGATACCAACCGTATCGGAAACACGAGCAGTTCAACGTACTTCGGTCGCTGTGACAAGTTCTACATAATCGAGGAGATCAGGGATGAGGACAAGTCGTACACCGGCGCTAACCCGGTGATGAACACAGGAGATCTTGTGAAGGTGGTAATACTGGTAGGACCAAATGACCTGGACACTGATATCAGTTCAGCATGGACCCGGGATCCCGCGAACAACGAGACTCTTGGTGAGTCATCCCTGAGCATCATGCCACGAACCACGGTCGCGATCGGCATGATTCCAGAGGGTGGTGCGGGAACCATGGTCGACTTCGCGACTCCGTCGTCATTCGGAACACATGCAAGCGTGGATCTCTATCCGTGATCCCCGGCAACTTTGCATGAAACTTGATCAGGAACTGTCGGTGCGCAGGTTGTGCATCGGCATCCTGATTATTTTTTTGACGCGCCTGTTTTAATCCATGCTTGAGAAGAGGTTAGTAGGACACCTGCTGAAATGGCACATGCTAACTAGGAAACTCAGGGTCAACACGATTCGCTCAAAACAAATCAGAACACGCAAAAAGCGCTATAACCGGGGTTCCATGACAACAACACCAATGATACCAATGACACAAATGACACAAATGATACGATTCATTCCTGTTCTTACACTGGCGATGATCGCCATAATCCTTGTATCGTCAGGCACCGCTCTTGCGAACGTCACGTACACAGACCACATAGACATTCGTGCAAACTCAATTGCCGTACAGATCACTGAGACCTACACCGAAAACGATGCAACCATCATCGAGAGAAACCTCGCAAAGGCTGAGAATCGTTCTGCATATATCAGGGAGGCAGAAAACAAAATTCTTGCATGGAGCGGTTCGTACATCATTATTGATGACGATCCTTTGCAGACAGAGACCGTGCACGCCAATGTAACTGTTAAAAACGTCTCAGGCACCTTCCTGATCAATAGTACGATTAACTATGCGGTCACAACACCGCTTGACGCTGGCAGCCACAGTATCTGGATCCAGGGGCATCCGGGCATCATTAAACGGACGATCGTCATTCCGGATAGCATAAACATAGACTCGATCGTCGGAATCAAGGACAGAGAGACTGTGGAAGAGGCGGGGCGTACCGTGATAACAGGCGTCAGTGCAACACGCAAGTTTCTGAGTGGCAGCGGCAACTTAACCTTTGAGTATGCGACCGTTGTTGAGGTCTGCAAGAGACCGTTGTATGCACAGTCGTGGTTCCTGCCGCTGCTTGTTGCAGCCGAGATTGTTCTGGTCGGGATGTGGTTGGTGCGCAGGAAAAAGCAGTGAATAGTGGAAGCGCGAAGAGGGGGCGCGGGGGTCCCCGTGTTCCGGTTTTGTCGTCTGTTGGCAAATTCCAACCAATCGATATTCCCGGACCGGATTTCTCAATGACCTAATCCACGTATGCACAACCCCATCTATGTTTGATTAAGCACCACAAGTGATCATCAGACCGCGCCAAATCACCATCTTTGCCGATCCACGCCGACACGCACGAAAGCGATCTCGTTCATTCAGTGCCAGAACTTTTAATTGATTATTGTGTAATTCTGTGACTATATCTTGGATAAAACAAGGTATATGGAATCATATATGGCATGGGGTGTCATAGAGAGATGTGACATGTTTTAAGAGTACTTAATCAATATTGTGGATATCCGCGTATAAAACCACGAGATTACACGAGATTACCAAAGGAATCTTGTGGAAATCTGTACAATCCGGTGGTTGGGCTAAACGTACAATTTCAGTCATGCCTCTTCGCACCGCTGAGACCGCACAATGAACATGCCTGTGGCAGAGACTTTATCCACATAACCTGGGTCACAGACCTTTCTGTGCCGACC
>JAUVEF010000190.1 GCA_030594905.1 Methanosarcinales archaeon | reverse complement strand
TCTTCTGGCTTCCATCTACGCAGCACGTAGTAGCTCAGGAGCAGGGTTCCGAATAATGCGATATAGAAGCAGTTTCCGAAGTTGCCGTATACCATGCTGTTTCTGCCGATGTTGAAAGTGCCACTGCGATCAACGATCATTGAGGAGATTTCTGCGACGGTTGAAGCACCGCCCTCTTTTATAGTGAATATTCTGGATACGGAGCCTTCGATTGAGCCGGTCAGTGCTGGAATGGCGACGCTCAACAAGGTGAATGCGATTACCGCACCTACAATCAGAACCGCGGGGTAGTAATATGGCTCCAAATCCCGTTTATCCATCTCCTTTGATGCGATGTGCATCACTACGAGCGCGATGATTGCCATAAGGGGTGCTGCCACATGCAACAACGAATAGTGTCCTGAAAATCCCAGTTCGGGATGTATCCATGGTAATATTAGAATCAGTTCTACTCCGAATGTGAGTGCTCCAACTACTGTTATATACTCAGTGGAGTTTCCCCGGATGTGCTCGGCGATGTATGTGATGGTTGCTGCAATGATAATAATCCCGCCGAACAACAGTGCACCACTCCAGCAGAGCTGGTATGCCGCGTAGGAAACGCCTGCCAAAAGCGCATAGAGAACTGGGTATTTGTTCGCGCGCCAGTCTTTACTCAGATTGCTAAATGATAGATCATTAGCACGTGCACCCCTGAGCGCAAGCATGATAAATAGGAGTGTTGCGGTGGAAAATAGAGTCTCTGCGACATGGTGGTCGACAAATCCGAGCAGCGATCGTGAAAGGAACTGTCCTGGTAGCGTTGCGATGATCAGCGCTGCGAGAAGCCCGGTGCCGCGGTTGTGCAGGTGTTTTCCGATAAAGTAGACCGGGATTACCACGAGCGCGCCGAGAACTGGTGGGAAGTACGCTCCGACGGTACCTGCGAGGTGCATGTCGGGATTGCCGAGCCCCACGACGAGCGATACGAACGCGATTGCTTGATCATAGAGTGGACCATAGTGCTGAAGATGCCCGTATGGAAATTGTGTGAACGCGTCATAAGTCAAGGTATGTGGATAATTGTGGAGTATATACTCTACGATTCTCATGTGATACCACGGGTCGTTTCCGCCGAACCGGATCGTGCCGTCTGCGAGAAATACACTGTCATACGGGAGTACGGCACGGATGTAAAGTGCGATTGCAAATATTATTGTGAGTAGCGCGCCAAAAGGGGCGCCTGATTTCAGTCGTTCAATCAGTGATTGTTCAGTTTCAGCGAGTCGGTGGGTCTGTTGCTGGAGTGGGTGTTCTGGCTCTGCAATTTCGTCTTTGCTTTTCCGTCCATTCCCCCTCTTCACAGGTTCATCTTGCGTTTTCTTCTTTCCAGCCAATAAATATACACCTCAAGTTTCTTGTTTGCTACAGATGAATTAAATAGTTTGGGTATCGTTATAGTAATGTATCATTATAGTGGTGTATCATTATAGTATTATACGCCCGACGATGATCTAATCGAGAGTTGAGTAGTGGAGTAAATAATGATCCCGATTGCAAAACCCATGATTGGTGATGGTGAGATTCAAGCGGTTACGGAAGTCCTTAAGACCGGAATGCTTGCGCAGGGGCGGATGGTTGCTGAATTCGAAGGGGCTTTATCTGATTATATTGGAATAAGGGGCGCGACAGTAGTTAGCAATGGCACAGTCGCTCTGGATATTGCTCTCAAGTCGCTGGATATAAAGGCGGGAGATGAGGTTATCGTTCCCGCATTTACCTTTATATCTACCGCGAATACTGTTCTCTTCCAGGGCGCTAAGCCTGTTTTTGCGGATGTGGATATGGCTACGTTCAATATTGATCCAGGCAACATTGTGGAGCGGATAACTGATAAAACGAAAGCTATTATCGGTGTACACCTGTTTGGTCATCCGTTTGATGTAAAAGAGCTGCGTGATATCTGCGATGACCACGATCTATATTTGATTGAGGATTGCGCCCAGTCGATCGGTGCCGAGTATGATGGTAAACAGACAGGAGGCTTTGGAACGCTTGGCTGTTTTTCCTTCTATGCTACAAAGAACATGACTACCGGGGAAGGTGGACTGGTGACAACCGGCAGTGATGAATTGTCATCGAAATGCCGGCTGCTCAGGAACCATGGTGAAAGCCAGAAGTATCAGCATACGATGCTTGGGTACAACTACCGGATGACTGACATGCAGGCTGCAATTGGCATTGTGCAACTGAAGCGACTGGATGAACTCAATGAAAGTCGGATACGGAATGCAGCGTACTTTAACAGGCACTTAAAGGTGTCCGGGCTAAGGACTCCGCATAAGAAAAGGAATGTTGCGCATGTGTACCATCAGTATGCTGTTGTAGTCGAGGATGATTTTCCGTTGACACGGGACGAGTTTATGGAGTATCTTAGGGGTGCCGGGGTCGGGTGCGCTGTTCACTACCCACTGCCGATACATAAACAACCGCTGTATCAGGAATTGGGTTACACCGATGAGGATGTCCGGTGCCCGAATGCCGCAGAGTTGTCGGACCGGATTCTAAGTCTGCCGGTCCATCCTGCTCTTGGGGTGGAAGACCTGGCACACATTGTTGATACGATAAATAACATCGAAAGTGGTGACAGGACGTGAATACAATGAAAGTAGGGGTTATCGGAACCGGGAATATGGGTAGGAACCATGCCCGGGTCTATTCGGAACTTAAGAATGTAGATGGGGTGTATGTCTTTGACACCAACACAGAGAGTGCAAAGAAGATGGAAGAGTACGGCGCTATCGTCTCTGAAACGATGGACGATCTGCTGGACCATGTTGATGCCGTGAGCGTATGCGTTTCAACGAAATACCATCTTGATATCGCAAGAGAAGCCATCGATAAGGATGTTCACTGCTTAATTGAGAAACCAATCACTGGGACTGTTCGGGAGGGTGAAGAGTTACTGAATTTGCTGGAAGGCAAGGATTTGACTATTGGTGTTGGTCATATCGAGCGGTTCAACCCGATAGTTGCGGAGATTAGGGGAATGGTTAAAAATCCGCTTTATGTTGAGATGAAG
>JAUVEF010000162.1 GCA_030594905.1 Methanosarcinales archaeon | reverse complement strand
TTAAGCAAAATCTATCAGTTCCACTGGAAAATTTGTGTTAAGCCGTACAGGCAAAATATATGCTGTTGCTTGCGTGTAGCATCACTCTCCGGTCGGTTAATGTGGGTGCATGGTTAATGCAGGGGGCAGGATGTGCATGATTATAATCATAGTGAGAAGATGGTGACACTCCAATCACAAACACATATATAAGGATGTAAGCTCATAATGATCATCACCACCTATATTATCCTCCAACATCCGTTTCGTGTGGTTTGAAACCACCACTCGTGTGGGGGCTGCAGCCCTTCTATACCGGGGCTGCACTTCCTATCGACTTCCATCAGACGGTTTTGAGTTATTGCGATGCTGACACCGCCACAGAAAAACAGTTCTATATGAGCTATATGACTCAGCTATTTCGTTATGACGTCTAACTACAAGATTACACCGATTTCCACGAGAAATACTACCATCTTCTCGTGTCAATCCCGGGAAATCTCGTGGTTTTTTCCCGCCTCAGTGCCTCAGTTAAAAACGTACCAATCAGCTAAGCGCTTCTAACAGTGCCCGATTCAACTCGCATCGCACAGCTTCGCCCTGCTCGACGGTTCCTGCGGTTGTAACGACGCGCAGTTCCTGCGCTGATGTGCCTGATGAAATCAGGAGGCGAAGATTTCCCCGGTTGTCAGAGCGCAGCACCTTGGCTATCGTCTTTCCGCCGGCATGTCCCTTAACGCTGATAACTGAGGGAACTATTCGTTTCACCTTGTGATGCCGTGCCACGACTTCCACTGCCTTCTTTCCGGTTCTACCGCCGATTATGGTGGTGTGCGCCCCGCCAAGCTTGCTTGATTTCATGAGGGTGTTGCTAGCATGTGCTGTTGTTTGATTTTGTTTGGCGCAAACCTTAAATGCGCCCCGGCGTGGGCAAAATTTTAATCAGCGCAGGTGTAATTACACCTCATGAATATCAGCCTGTTCACAGTTCCTGACATCCCGCTGATTCACGAGGGGGACGATATAGCTATGATCGTCTGCGAGCGGTTCGATCTGCAGGATCACGACATTGTCGTCGTTGTATCCACGATCGTTGCCAAGGCAGAGGGCAGGATCATTGAGTTATCAGATGTTGCGCTGTCTGAACGCGCTCTTGCGATTGCAGACCAGAATGACAGTGATCCGAGACTTGTTCAGATGGTTCTTGACGAGAGCAAGGAAATCATTCTTAAATTCCCGTTTCTTCTTGTGGAGACACAAAATGGAAACGTCTGCGTGAATGCCGGGATTGATGGATCGAATATCGATGGAGATCGTATCGTGTTGCTTCCAGAAGACTCTGACCGGAGCGCGAAAGAGATTAGGGAGGCGATATTCGCCCGGACTGCCAGAAAAGTCAGCGTGATCGTTACAGACACAAATGGACGGGCATTTCGTGACGGGCAGACCGGTGTGGCGATCGGGGTCTCCGGAATTACGCCGACGCGGGACTGGCGTGGGCAGTGCGATCTGTTCGGCAAGGTGCTCGAGGTGGCAAACGAGGCTGTTGTGGACGAGATCGCGGGCGCTGCGAACCTGCTATTTGGCGAGGGCTGCGACGGTACGCCGGTCGTGGTTGTCCGCGGGCTTGACTGCTATGCCGAACACGAGGGGCTGCAATCCATATACTTCCCACGATCAGAGGACGTGATCAGGGACGCAATTTCTCGCGCTTCAACTCAAGAAACGGGATGATTATCAGGATTTTTGGATGTTAACGCCGAGATACGTGTTTAGCCAACCACAAAATTACACGGGTATTTTTATACGGCTCGCCCATAATCAGAACCAATGAAACCGAAACTCGGCGACATCATACTCGCGCTTCGGATTATAGCCGCAATGATTGTGCTCTGGCTAATAAACTGGGGTGAGCTGGAACAGATTGTAAGATCATTAAGTCCTGGTTGCGTGGCACTCGCTGTTTCACTCGAGTTTTCGGCGTTTCTTATATGGGCTTTGAAGTGGAAGTTTCTCGTCGCTAAACTCGAAAAAGTTACGTTTACGACTATTTTTATTGGTCTAATGGCTGGAAATTTCTTCAGTACCAATGAGATTCGTGCCAGAACCTTGGGCGGGTTCGGTCGGGCGAGGTTTCTTCAGCGAGTTACGCACAACCGCGCATTTGCAGAATGTTATGCAACCATCGCAATAGACCAGACCGGCAACAACTTTGTCTTCTCCTTGCTCGTCATCTTCTCGATGCTAAACGTATTCCTGTTCTTGAATATACCGTGGTGGCTATCGATCATCATGGAGGTGGTAGCTCTAATCATATTCCTGCTGGCACTTGCCGCATTCATTTCAAGACGGAAAATCGATGAAACGACGGTTGTTCGATTTCTCCGTCCGAAGTTGCAGCGAATCTATGATTTTTCGATTTTCAGATTCATCCGGGACCGGTTTGACACTTATACCCAATTCGAGGATACCATTGTATCGAGCCTTGCAAAATTTGCAAAGACGTACAAAGAGATATTGAAAGATCGGGGCGCCCTTACAATGGATATTGGTCTCTCAGTGGTTATGTATGCACTTATTTATGCCAAGGACGGGGTCTTGATCCGGGGCGCCGGATACGACATCTCTGTTCCGCATCTCATTGTGGCTCTGTCCATCATATTCTGGGTTAACTCGGTTGTTCCGGTTCCCAAAGGACTCGGATTCAAAGAGCTTGTGATGACTGGCGTCTATACCATGGTTGGGGTGCCGATCAACGTTGCAATCATCGTTGCCCTGATCCACCGGGCGATCTATCTATTCTTTGTGATCGTTGTCGCATATTTGGCGGTTGTTTTCCTGCGGATCTCTAACAAGGGCAGCAATCGTTACAGCGATTGATGTATCGCTACATATCGAAACAACATGGATGGGGGGACAAGATCAAGCAGGCGATGTTACGGGGCATGGCAGATCACCGCAACGATTCGTCAGTCTCATGATAAATTATGCTACCACAATGCTTGCAGTACGTGGCATCGAGGTCATGATGCCTGAAACCACATTTTTGGCATGTTACAATCTGTTTTTTGGGATTCAGGAGCATAAACTCCTTTATCAACAGACCAAGCTGCCACGGCACGAGAGCAATGCTTACAAGTATCATGAGAACGGTTACTAAGCGTCCGATGGGCGTCACAGGGACGATGTCCCCCAAACCGACCGTGGTGAGCGTTACTATCGAAAAATAGACCGCGGAACCAAGATCATTGATATTTGGATTCTCAACCATCTCAGCCGCGTAGATGAATGATGATGACACAAAGATGATCGAGACGACTGTAAATATGATCTTTACGATTCTTATTTCGTGCATCTTCACATCCTCAGAGAGGAACGCGCCGGTATCCACGAATCTCATGAACCTGAAGATCCGAAATACCCTGAAGATGCGCACAAACCTGAGATCAAGGAAGGTGATGAACGTGGGGATTATCGCAACGAGATCTATGATGCTGTAGATGCCAAGAACGTGTTTTACCTTCTTTTCCGCAACCCAGAACCTCAATATATACTCAAGTATGAAAATAGAGACGGTGATAACCTCAATATCCCAGAAAATATGGGGATATGTGTCGTGAAAGTAACTCTCTGTGATAAAGACGAGTACCGTAAAAAGATTGAGGGATATTATGAATAAATCGATAAACTTTCCGGTGGGTGTCGTGGCGTCGTGCAAGTAGAATGCGACCGTTTCTTTGATCGTCCCATGCCGGGGGTGCATAGAATAAATATCGACTTATATGTTAATATATACTCGCCTGAAAAGCTATCC
>JAUVEF010000018.1 GCA_030594905.1 Methanosarcinales archaeon | reverse complement strand
CGGAATACTCGATGACCAGTCAACAAATATTTATATGCCAATTCAAATGGCATATCAAGTCCTGGACAATAAAGAAACTGGTATATATGATTCAATTATTGTCAAAATCAAGGACGAGGATGAAGTTAATTATGTCACTGAAAAGGTGGAGCAAAAGTTAATGATGACGAGACACGTCACGGAAAAAGATAAGGATTTTACAATATCATCCTCCAAACAGGTGGAAGAGATGAGATCTGAAATGGTCAGTTCATTGACAATGTTCTTAACAGCCATAGCGGCAGTTGCGCTTCTTGTCGGAGCTGTTGGCATCGCCAATACAATGTTTACTTCAGTTCTTGAGAAAACAAAAGAGATTGGTATTATGAAAGCGCTTGGTGCAAGAAACAAGGACATCCTTGCGATCTTCTTGTTGAACGCATTTTTAATAGGGCTTATCGGCGGCATTATTGGTGTTATTCTGGGTTACTTACTATCAGGTATCCTGCCTGCACTCATGGGCAGCGGAGGCATTACAGGTCGTGTTGCTTCAGCCGGATCATTGGTTACAATCGAGAGTGTCTTGCTTTCGCTCTCTGTTGCGGTTGGCATTGGTACGCTTTCAGGAGCGGTTCCTGCGTACCAGGCTTCAAAACTAAAACCGGTTGATGCTCTGCGGTATGGGTGATCCGGGCAGGTGCTCATCCACCCCAGTCCGGAATGAATTTGGGTAGGATTCGGGTGAAATTTGGATATAATTCTGGAATAATTATATATATGCACAACCACTGATTAAGTATTGCCCAAACGGGCTAAACTCAAAACAAGGTGAAAACAACAATGAAAACAAGAACAATGACTGGAATCCTGATCGTTGCACTGGTCGCAGTCTCCGCAGGAGTTGCTGCTGCCCAGTACGGTCAGGGTGGCGGCGCTGGCAGTGCCAAATATGTGGACGACAACAACGACGGAATCTGTGACAACATCGGCGACCGCCCGGGATTCGTGGACACTGACGGCGACGGGGTCTGTGACAACAACTGTGGACTTGGACGCGGTGAAAGCGGATGCGGCGGCAATGGCAACTTTGTCGACGAAGATGAAGATGGTGTCTGTGACAACAGCGGCATTAACGGCAGGGACTCTGACGGCGATGGCATCCCGAACGGGCGGGACGGCGATTATGAGCGGTCGCGAGATGGAAACGGTCGCGGTAATGGCGGAGAGGGTAAAGGACGTAATCGATAGTCGATAAGCCTGTGTGCGTGGAATGTCCACGCACTCTTTTTTTATGTTTTAATGATCAAAAATCTTTTAAACGCTGAATCGCGGTATACAGTGGGAGCAGAATGTGAAACGAAATACGATCTATATATCAGTCTTCTGCATCGTTTTATCCATGATACTGATCTGCATGCCAGTGACGGCAGAAGGTGGTGGAGGCGGTGACGGTAGTGGAATGGGTGGTGGCAGAAATATAGACATAGCCTCGGTCTCATCCGGGATATTATCGCTAAAATTCATTCTCGGAGGGCTTGTTGCATTAGCAGGACTCATCCTCCTTAGAACAACCAAAATCAATTGGAACATCCGGATACTCCTGATGTGCGTCGTCTTTGTGCTTTTCGGGGTGCTGGTGATCCTGCACCAGCCAAGCCCGCTGCGGGCAGTGGTGGATCCAATAACGGCTCTTGCAATCGGCAGTACAATCACTCTTAAAAAAACGACGATGCTAATCTTCATCGGCAGCCTGTCAGTTATAGGAGCAAAACTGTTCTGCGGGTGGGTCTGCCCATTCGGAGCACTGCAAGAGATCGTAAACAGGATTCCGGTACCATTTGGAAAGAAGATCAAGCTGCCGTTTAAGATCTCAAACGGCATCCGGATTTCAATCTTTGCTATTAGTTTAATTATGGTTATCGGAACGGGTTGCGATCTTTACACGTACTATAACATCCTGAACCCGTTCGAGCTATTTGACTGGCATTTTGAGCTAGTGCTGGCAGTTCTGGTCGGGGCGGTTCTGATCGCATCATTATTTGTGTACCGCCCGTTCTGCTATCTTATATGCCCGGTCGGACTTCTGTCATGGCTGCTTGAGCATATAAGCATCTTCCGTGTGCGCATTCTCCGGGACAGATGCAATGACTGCAATAAATGTATCCGGGTTGCGCCATGCCCGTCTGTCAAAGCGATCGTAGACGGTGATAAATTGCAACCCGACTGTTTCGCATGTGGCGTGTGCATTGACGCGTGTCCGAACGATGCGCTGAAGTTCGGAATCTGGAAGCCCGGGTACAGACAGAAAGAGTGATTAAAGAACCGATTTCGAGCACCTTTCGCATCGCTCTTGCGCCCACAAAAGTTGCGCATCACTTCGCATCCAGACGAAACAGCGCAGCAGTCGCCGCAAGGAAATCTATGTCATCCTCGGCTGCCGCATCGCGCAGCGTCTTGGTCGGTTCTGCCAGCACCTTGTTGGTGATCGCATGTGTGAGGTCGTCGAGCACGCCGCGCTCAAAATCCCCGAGTGTGTGTTTTGCAGAGAGCCGGTTGATCGCCCGCTCCCGTTCACGGATCCGCAGTTCCTCGATCTGGTTGTACAGCGATGATATGACTTTATCGGCTTTCTGTCGCTTGTACTGTAGAGTCAATAGGGCGTATTCATCTTCTATGATCTGTTCTACCCTTTTGGTCTCCTGCATCCGTTTACGCAGATTACCATCGCTAATCGCCTTAAGCCCATCGATGTTATGCAGTCTCACGCCCGGTAAATCGACTACAGAGTCCTCGATATCCCTCGGGTTGGCTATATCAATCATCAACAGGTCATGACATTCGCCATCGGAGTCATTGCAGTTATTGCAGTCATCGCGGTCTTCCAGAATCTGGCGCATGATCTCCGCAGTCAGCACCGGATGAGGCGCAGAGGTTGCGCTGATCACCACGTCAGAAGATGCGATATAGTTGTCTTTTTCACCGTATGGAATTGCGATTCCACCCAGTTCCCTTGCAAGCGCCTCTCCACGGTCGAAAGTGCGGTTTGCGACATATACTGCCGAAACATCCTTGTGTGCAAGCGCATGTGCAACAAGCGACCCCATCACGCCAGCCCCGATGACCACGACAGTCTTTCCCTGCAACGTGCCAAGTTCAGCCTCCGCGAGATCGACTGCTGCCGATCCGATGGAGACTGAGCCTTTGTTGATCCGCGTCTCTGACCGCACCCGTTTGCCGACATGAATCGCTTTCTCAAATGCGGTGTCAAGCACCTTTCCTGTAACCCCTGCCACTCTTGCGTCGTGGTACAGTTCCTTGATCTGCCCGAGTATCTGATCCTCTCCAACGATCATCGATTCAAGCCCGCACGCAACCCGCATGAGATGCATTATCGATTCTTCATGGTCATTGAACTCGATGATCCGGTCAGGCACGCCCATCTTCTTCATATACTCAAAGAGAACCTTGCTCCCCTTTGGCGAGACTACATACACTTCCACGCGGTTGCAGGTCATCAGCACCACGCACTCATGCACCAGTTCATGCGAGTGCAGCACATGCAACAGAGCCTCAACCGTGCCATGCCATGCACCCTCAATATCCGAAATGCTTGCTTTTGCGTGTGTAATAATCATGCTGGATATTTCAGTCATCGAGTCACCTCATGAATCATCTTGTCAGCTCCTTTGTCTGTAATTAATCTTTTATCAACCTTCCATGCGCATCGATCTCGCCGTTCTTGATCCGCGTGGAAGAGATCGGCATACCATCCTCTGCCAGTACATAAGGTACCGGAACGATCTCTATTTGTGACATCCCGCGCTCTCTACGGAGTTTATTGAGCTTCACTGCGATGTGATGAGTTTCAGGAGAGACAACGAGGTAATCAAAATGCTCTGCCAGCGTTGTGCCATAAGGATCGTGCAGAACCGTGATCTCGGGGGATATCCCGAATTGGTCACTGATGTACCGCAGGAGTTCACGCGCCCTGACCTCGTAGTCAGCAACCTCCCGCAATCGCTTGCCGGCCAGATCGTTTGATGTCAACCCGACCACGACCTGACCCGCTCTGCCAAGCTCGCATGCCCTGCTGAGAAGTGCTTTGTGTCCGTCGTGCAGTGGATCAAACGTTCCGCCGACTGCTACCCGTACCATGTTTCCTGCTCTTGGTGTCTTCGTAGATTTAAGTTTCGCGTAAACATGGTTTAGCTAACCACAATATTACACATATTTTCACGAGAAAATACGGGGCAGCAGGACATCAACGTCCGTTCCCGGGTTCTGTGGTTTCATGGGACTCAGGAGACATATTAGACGTATGAGATTCGGACGGCTCTTGGGATTCCGGGCGTTTCCGATATCGGTAAAGACCGCGCAGTTTCATGTGATCCAAGTTTAACCATCTGTGCAGGTCGTACGGAAGTATACCTTGCATAAGATACCTGCCCCACAGATAATATGCGCTGGTATACGCCACCAGCCCGATCGCCATCCATGCAATCAACATATAACTCCCTGCGAGTATGTCAGTCAGAATGGATATCGTCGGGACGATCAGAATCGGTACAAATACCCACGTCCATGATTTTGAGACTTTCCAGAGGTTATACTCAGCTGTGACCGCAAGCCACCAGACCACATACAGCAGCGTCAGCACATAGGGAACATACCAGCGCGGATATTGCAGGAGAAATATAAATACACCCAGCGTGATATTCACCAGCATCACGAGGTGCAGGAATGTGGTGACACTCGTGCCGACGGCAACGCCGGCACCGGTATCGGCACCAGTCCTACCGCTCACATCAGGGGTTTGCACCTGCTTCTTCAGATGCCCGATACTTGTGTTCATGGCATCAAGACGACCGCCCATCAGCTCCAGATCAACCTGAATCGATGCAGCCTCCCGAAGCACCGGCTCGATCTTTGGATAGATATCCTCAAACAGCAGGTCTATGGACTGGGTATAGAGCATAGTTCGCCTCACAAACACGATCGCACCATATAGCACTCCTATACCAATAGCAAGTAAGATCAGGTTGGCGATGAAGTCGGATTTATCAAAATCTCCGGTGATGTTGAATATTATTGGAAATATTGACTCATAGATCAGATATATCGACGCAAGAATCATGCTGAATACGCCAAGCCTCTCAGTAAGTGAGATATTGGTTTTCCTTGCTTGTCTGTCTCTATCACCGGATCGCATAACCAGAAACTCGATGTTCAGCCTACTTATATCTTGTTACGACCACTTTACGCTAAGAATATACATCAATATACATAAAAAGAAGATGATGAGTCCGAATGATTTTATTGACTGGACAAGCTGCTTCACAAAGCCGTATTCCCTGCCGTATTTGGTGTACATCCCGCCATCACTGACATCCTCTATGAAATAGCTGCCAAATGATTTGATTACGATTGGGTTGCCCCCGATGACCACCACCTTCCCACATATCTGATCCTCTGGTACAGTCCAGTCATCAGCCCGCCTCCGGGCATCACCTTTTGTCTTTACCCCGCGCTCAGAAACGCTGACCACCCGGTGGATCACCGGCACCAACACCGAGTTTGTATTAAACATAAGTATGTCGCCTACCTGCGGAATGACCTGGATATCCTGGATCAGTACAAGATCGCCGGTCATGAGTGTCGGCTCCATACTCCCTGAACCAACCACGGCAAAGAAGATGGTCTGGCTGTAAAAGAGATAAGCAACGATCACAACGATGATAAGCGGTAGCATCGTGCTAATGATGCCCGCCTCCTTTGTAGCCTCCCGGTAATGACTCATCTTTGTACCCACCCGATCGTTGTAGACACGGGCGTTTGCGGCGTTTACAAAATTCACAAGTTTACGAGAGGGGGCGCCCTTGACCACGGTCCGGTACGATGTGTAAAATATTAACACAAGGATTATGCTGAAGACCATACCGGATGCGATGTTGCGCAAAATATTCCAGATGATCTCAATCCACAGCATAGGTTAGCCGTTCGTGCTGATGAATGTAACATTATCGCCAGTTGCGCTCATCTCACCAACCTGCCACTCGCCGCCCGGTTTGTCACATGCGAACTCGATCAACTCATACCGGGTCCATGAGATGTTTACGCCTGATGATGTGTGGCACCCGATACATGCCTCATTTGGACCGGACAGTCCACTCTCTGACTTTGTGATGTTTTCTCCGGACATACCCAGAAAGAACTCACGATGGCTTTCCAGTGGGTGAGAGAGTTCAGTGTCAATGTGGTTGATGAAGACATTTGCCTTCATCACACTGACGCGGTCATCGTAATATTTGTGACACTTCAGACATTCATTACCGTCATGACTCATCTCATATTTCATTGCCAGTATATGCATCACATTCACTTCATTAGCAGCCCCGATGTTGCCGTGACATGATGCAGCACAAAAAGTACCATTTGAAAATAAGTCCCCGTGACATGCAAGACACGAAACAGTCGTAGCAGCGTGGGCGGGAGTGTGTTCCCCAATCGCCCCCGTTTCAAAATAATAACTCACATCCATCGATACATTGTGGCACTCTACGCACTCGAAGTCTCTATCAGCGCTTCTGTGCGGACTGTGAAGACCATACGCGCAACCGGTTAGCTCCCCTGACTCAAGCCAGTGACACTTCTCACAGGGTATTGCATCATCCTTCGGGTCATACCATGAATGCTGCCCTGCAAACATCGAAAGAGTCTGCGGCAGCATGAATATGCCGATTGCAATTACTGCGATGCAGAGGATGATTGTTCTGGCAGACATGAGCATAAAAAAGAAAAACAACGGGTTACAAGTTCAGGTGTAACCCGGTGTGCTGCTAAATCTGCTTGCGTTCACTCCACCGTCGTCCGATGTGTTCCACGACACATCATAACCGGTTCCGTCGCAGGTTACATCGTAACTCACGAACTCGTTGCGCTCCCATGTGATGTTCACGCCGACATGGGTGTGGCAACCGAGACATGCCCGGTTCGGCGTCTGCAGGTGGTTGTCATCGTCTGTGTTGTTCAGCTGCTCATAAAACGGCTTGTGTGCAGCCTTGGAATGGGTCAGTTCGGTTTCAACCCACGGGTGGCAATCAATACACCAGACCGCTACCGCGGCATGTTTCTCGTTGCGCGCAATATCCCATGAGCCATCAAGGAAGGCATGATCCGCAGCGCTGCCTGCCCTCTGGTGGCATCCGTAGCATCGGCTATCGATATCAGCAGTGCCGCCCCAGAAGGTGTCACCGCCACCAACACCATCGCCATTGCCATAATCCATCGTTTTGTTCACCAGCGTCATGTAGCCAACATCATGTGGTCCGCCACTGCCAGAAAGTTCATCCTTCTCAAGGAAATGGCACTTCTGACAGGGTATCCCGCCACTATCATTCGGATCATACCACGAGTGCTGCCCTGCAAACATCGAGAGTGTCGATGGAAGCGCGAACAACCCGACTGCGATCACTGCGACCGACAGCATCAGTATTTTGCTATTCATGTTCAGTTACTACCTCCGCCCATTTCATAAGAATGGGGGTTCTATGGCAAGATGCTCTAATAGCAGCAGACTTAAACCTTTCGCTGATATTACATCATAATCTTGATGGTGGATCAACATCGCTCATGGAGGGGATACCTGCTCCATATATGCACTTTTTGCCCCGATGCTTGCTGATGATCCGGTTGGCGCATGGTAGTCAAACTGCAGGATCCAGATAAATAATCTGCCGAAATAGTATCAGCCGCATGATACAAAACTTAAATAGCGCAGTGAAACGCGTGCCCGAACTGTATAGCTCCCGCGCGCGACACAACCTTTAAATCCATCAATCCAATATATGAGAATCATCTCAAAAATGGAAGATACGTGATACCATGTCTATTGAACCGCTCAAAGAACTTGCGCTGATCGGTGCGCTCGGATCGACCGTCACCATATCCTCTGCCGAATTTGCCCGGCGCCTCGGGGCAAGCCCACAGACAGCGTCCCGCAAACTGCAGACTCTTGAACAGGAGAATATGATCAAAAGACGGATGATCCCAAACGGTCAGGAGATTACGATCACTGAACCGGGCATACTCGCCCTGCAGAAGGAGTATCTGAAATACCAGCAGATATTTGGGGATGATGAGGAGATCGGATTGACCGGAACGGTCTGTACCGGACTTGGCGAGGGGAGATACTATGTCACACTCGCGGGCTACCTGCAACAGTTCGAGCAGGAACTCGGGTTTACTCCGTTCCCCGGTACGTTCAACATAGAACTGGATCCATGGAGCATAACTGCAAGAAAAAGACTGGATGCTCTTGGGTTTGTGGACGTAGAGGGTTTTGATGACGGGACCCGGACGTTTGGATCGGTGAAGTGTTTTAAAGTAAAACTCGATGGCGTGAATGGTGCAATCGTTATTCCAAACCGAAAAAACTATCCGGATAACATAATCGAAATTATAGCTCATGTAAATCTTCGAGAACATCTGGATGTTAGTGATGGTGACGAGGTGAAGGTGATATTATGCAAAACATAACAAAAGCGATCGATGCGATCAAAAACAACGAAATGGTACTGATATATGATTCAGCAGACCGAGAGGGCGAGACTGATCTGGTGATACCGGCAAAGGCGATCCGCCCGGAGGATGTTGCGTATATGCGCATACATGGCGGCGGACTTATCTGCACCGTGCTGCCGGACGAGGCTTGCGCGCGTCTTGGACTTCCGTTCATGGCAGACATCCTCAAGCGTTCCCCGGATCTGGCACAGGTCGCAAAAGGAGCTTTGCAGTATGACTCTCGCTCTTCGTTTTCGCTCTGGGTGAACCACCGAACCACGTTCACAGGCATCCCGGATAGGGACCGCGCGCTCACCATGAGAAAACTCGATGAGATCGTGGAGTCCGCTATGCGTGGGGAGCCGGTTAGTTTTTCAAGCGAGTTTCAATCTCCGGGACACGTTGCGGTGCTACGCGGTGCAAAAAATCTGTTGGAAGAGCGCAAGGGTCAAACCGAACTCTCGATCGTGCTTGCGATGCTTGCCAGCATCAACCCGGTTACAGTGATCTGCGAAATGCTTGATGCTGAAACAGGGTATGCACTCACCAGAGAGGATGCGGAAAAATATGCGCAAGAAAACAATTTAATTTTTATAGATGGTGACGAGATCGCATCGGGATTGGTTAAAAGTTGAGTGCATCATGCACTCAACGCTTTCAATCGTTCGATGTTTTTCATCGTTTCCTGAGCTTCGATCTTCTTTTTATCTTCAAGTTTCTCTATAATATGTCCAATGGGTACGTTGAGCGAATATACTTTGTATGGGCGACCTTTTCCCGGCTTCTTCTCGTCGGTTTCGTTGACCCAGTCACTTTCACGTAGTTCTCTCATTGCAATACTGACCTCGGGCTGCCTTAAGTCTGCACCGACCTCAAGGTCCTTTGACGTTACCTTATCGACACCTTTCAGATATGCCAGCACCTTGGCAGTATTCCGCTTCAGTCCCTGCTTGATCAGTATGTCTACGAACTCTTCATCGTCATCATCCAGAACTTTTACCGATAAATCTTTCATGATATATCACCAAATGCGTATATGGAATTATCATATATAAGTCTTTTGCCTAAAAGAACTTTATACATATTACATCTTTCGCATCGATTGTGGCCCAGCAGTGTTCATAACAGTCGGTTGCGCAATTGCTGCGCCGATCTGCCGCAGCTGGATTGTAAGCGCGGGGCGCCACATACCAACAACCAAAAAAACGTCGGGATCCTGATTTTCAGATGACGTTTGTGTGCCGCAGCTCCTGGCAGAAGCAAACCTTGATAAGTATCGCGCACAAATCTCTTGATTGACCCGCTTTAACTCAGCCTGGTAGAGTGCGCGGCTGTAGTAAGATCATGTGCGAATTGCACACATTACCGCGCAGACACCGCGATGTCCCCGGTTCGATTCCGGGAGGCGGGATTTAATGCCACAAACCGATAAAATCGTTATCTGGCCCACTTATTTTGATAGTGCCGTGTCAAGGAAAGATGGACGCAGAGTTACGAAACGCTACGCTCTGAAATCACCTGCATCTGGTGAAATCGCTGAAGCCGCCAGAACACTTGGTCTTGATCCGATTGTTGAGCAAGATAAAGCATATCCAGCGTCATGGTGGAAAAAAAGTGGGCGAGTACTCGTTAAAAAAACAGGTACCCCAAAATCATCAGTCCTGCGCGAGATCGGTTCGATAATAAAAGAAATGCGGCGCACAGATTAGATTAGTTTGTGTATTGCCGAGTTATGTGCGCTCTTGCAGCGTTTCCGCTTCCTCTACAAGACGCTTTCCAGATGCAACCTCGTCGATACTGTGAACTGCCGCACCATGATCCTCAATCGTCTTCTTGATTATATCAAAATCGATCCTGTCACCCTCAACAGTGATTTTGACATTCTCAGTCTTCTGATCGACCTCATACAGACTTATATTCACACCATCTATGCCATCCAACTTTCCAATCGTGTTAGCGATCTCAATGATCGTCGGATTGTGAAGTTTCAGCACATCAAGAACCAGTCTTTTTATTCCAACCATAATATCATACGCAGGTATATACTACCCGATGCTTTATATCTGGAGGTTTAATACTTATACGTTTCGCACCTCATATATCTATGATGATCGATCTGCATACTCATTCCATATTGAGTGACGGTGTACTGATACCGGCTGAACTCGTCCGTCGCGCTGTTATGCACAACTATTCAGCTATTGCGATCACAGATCATGTTGATTTTACGAATATTGAATTTGTGCTGAATGCGGTTAGAAAAACTTCATTTTTAGAGGAGGAGTGGGGAATCAAGGTTCTTGCCGGTGTTGAACTGACCCATATCCCACCCGGAAAGATCGCTGTGCTCGCAGATAGGGCAAGATCATTTGGTGCGGATATTATCGTGGTGCATGGTGAGACCGTGGTAGAGCCAGTGGCGCCGGGCACGAATGATGCCGCGCTCCGGGCGGATATCGATATCCTGGCACATCCGGGCATCATCACGCCTGATGAGGCGGAACTCGCACGCGAAAGCGGTATATCGCTTGAGATCACAGCACGAGCCGGGCACAACCGGACAAACGGGCATGTTGCACGGATTGCAAGTGAAATCGGATGTGCGCTGGTCGTGGACACAGATACCCATGCACCAGAGGATTTGATCACTGATGAAATGGCGTTTAAGGTAGCAGTGGGTGCAGGACTGGATGAACGTGGCGCGCTGGCTGCAACCAGAACGAATCCAATGCGCCTGGTCGAGAGCCGGTCGCGTGGATGATGAATAATCCGCGCAGGGGGTTTTTTGAATAAATCTCGCGTATACGAGACAACTATCGGCGCCACCTACGTAAATCGGTGTCTAAAAACTCTGTTCCAAAAGCACCAACCATGCAACAATTAACCCCTGTTCATCTCGCGCAGCGTCGCGCCAAATTCGGATTCTACGATGTGATTGACACCGAGCGTCTTTGGGTGTAGATCGATCTCGACCATGACTGCATCATGACCCATCTCTTTTAAGGGGAGCACCTGCCGCGGTCCGTTGGTGACTGATATGACTTCCATGCCGGACAGCGCGTCCATCGGAACAGCGTGCGGAACTCCTGATATGATCGCGAAATCGAATCCAGGGTATTTCTCACCGATAATCTTACCTGCACGTTCTCCGGAAATCGGATACTCGTCCAGTCCGCCAATGATCTCGTGAATCTCAACACCCGCGCTCGATAGATCGCGCAGGATATCTTCTGCATACCCCCGCACTCGCGGAAGACCGACGTCCGTGCTCAGATTTGCGATATTG
>JAUVEF010000001.1 GCA_030594905.1 Methanosarcinales archaeon | reverse complement strand
GAGGAGTGCACGGTGGGGCGCCGTTTCACGCCTTTTTTTGTGGGGGGCGCTTCTCTGTTCCTTGAATAGTGGTTATGGCGGTTTGGATAAATAACTGGTGGGGGGGGGGGGGGGCGGGCTCGTTGATGGTTTCACGAAATTTTACAAGATTAACACAAGAAGATAGTAGTACATACAAGATATTGATGATATGTTTCGCATTTTATATCCCGTATCTTCCTACTTTCTCCTGGAAATCTGTGTAATCTTATGGTTCGCTAAACACGCACATTTCTGGGAACGTCAGATTGTCGTACGTAAGCACAACTGCCAGAATAGAGCACCATCGATCTAAAAAAGCTATTTACACAGTTAATCTACAAATGGTGCCAAAAAAGATCCCGATACTGTGAACGAGAGATTCTGATTTCGAATTTCAGAGAGTCAAGAGTTCTTGTCTTTCGCCTGATAATCCCGAATTGCCGCATAAAGCGCATCAGCCGCAAGATTTGAGCAGTGCAGTTTCACTGGCGGCAGCCCCCCAAGTGCATCAGCCACATCGTCCCTTGTGATAGCAAGAGCCTCATCGAGAGTCTTTCCAACCGCAAGTTCCGTGATCATGCTTCCTGTCGCAATCGCTGCGCCACATCCGAATGTTTTGAACTTGATATCTGTGATCCTGCCGTTCTCGACCTTGATATGTACTTGAGTCACATCTCCACAGACCTGATTGCCGAACTCACCGGCGCCATCCGGATCGGGGATTTCACCAACATTTCGCGGATTTAAAAAATGATCCATCACTTTCTCGTTATATTCCATCGAATCACCTTCCTGTAAGTGGGGATATTGCCCGCAACTTTTTGACGATGGTGGGAAACACATCAAGTACGTATCTAATCTCTTCCTCGGTGTTTTCTCTCCCGAGTGTGAACCTGATCGACCCGTGGACGTCCCCCAGAGGAATTCCAAGTGCGAGAAGCACATGGGATGGATCAAGTGACGCGGAAGAGCATGCTGATCCCGTGGATGCTGCAATTCCCTTTGTATCGAGGTGTATCAACATAGCCTCCCCCTCAACAAACATGAATCGCAGATTTGCGTTGTTTGGGAGTCGCTTTTCCCGATGACCATTCAGAAACACATCATCAATTGAATCAAACATCCCGTTGATCAGCATATCTCGTAATTTCACCAGATGCGCCGTGTCTGAATCAAATCGCTCACACGCAAGCGAGACTGCCTTTGCAAAGCCAACAATACCTGGAATGTTCTCAGTGCCAGCCCGAATACCCATCTCATGACTACCCCCATATAACAACGGGTCAATATGCAGCCCTTTCCTGACATACAGGGCGCCAACGCCTTTTGGTCCGTAGATCTTGTGCGAGGAGAGCGAAAGCATGTCGATATTCATCTTCCGTACATCGATCTCTGTTTTGCCAAACGACTGGACTGCATCGGTGTGAAAAGGGACTCCATGATCTGCTGCTATGGCGCCGATCTCACTTACCGGCTGGATCGTGCCGATCTCGTTGTTTGCATGCATCACCGAGATCAGCCGGGTCTCGCTGGTGATCGCAGACTCGACATCACCGGGATCGACCAATCCATCAGCATCGACCGGCAGATACGTGACATCGCAACCCAGACGCTCCAGATACTGGCACGTCTTAAGTATCGCAGGATGTTCGATCGAACTGGTGATGATATGCCCTCTGCGCCCCCGCAGAACGCCCCTCAACGCAAGATTATCGGATTCTGTGCCACCTGATGTAAATATAATCTCTTCCACACCAGCACCGAGTGCATCCGCAACCTCAGCCCTTGCGCGGGCAAGCGCCTGATTTGCATCCCGCCCAAACGTATGCAGACTTGACGCATTACCAAATCTCTCTGTAAAATAGAGAGTCATCGCTTGCACGACCTCACGGTCCACCGCGGTGGTGGCGGCGTGATCCAGATAGATTTGGTCCATAGATTATATATTACACATTATGCACTATGTTATACATTATATATCGCACACGTTATATTTTGATCTGGCTGGCTGAAAAGCCTCTAGCTATAAGAATATCTTTTATGCGATCTTTGTGATTGCCTTGCAGCTCTATGGTCTCGTTTTTAACGGTTCCGCCGCACGCAAATCTGGATTTCAGGTATGTCGAAAGTTCGTGCAGATCGATCTCGTGCGAGTCGATTCCGTCGACGACTGTGACCTCTTTTCCATATCTCCGCCGTTTCACCTTGATGGTGATCCACTGTTGCTCTTTTGCCACCTCTTCGCAGATGCACAGTTCCTTTGGCAATCCACATACGATGCACATTTCTGAACTCATTGTCTGGGTGATACCTCCGAAAGTTATGTGTTATAACGAATCGTAAAAAAGACTTGAGCACGATGTTATTAAAAGATGATGGTACTCACGTTGCAACTCGCATCGAGCATGCGACCAGTGTGGTCTCCATGATGCGCGGGTTGATGTTCAGAAGAGACATTCCCGACGATTACGCCATGATCTTTGTCTTCTCAAAGCCAGGGGCAGTCTCTGTGCATATGCTGTTCATGCGGTTCCCGATCGACGTCATTTTCTTGAACCGGGATAAAATCATCATCGATGTCGCAAGATTGAACCCATGGGTTGGTCGCAGGCGCGTCAGAGGAGTTGCGTATTTTATAGAGATGAACGCAGGGACCCTTGAGCGGCACGGACTTGTTTGCGGCAGCCGGCTGGTCTTTGATGCGAATCGATGAGCATCACAGCGTGAGCGCATCTTTGCCCAGTTTTCGGATTATGCATCCGGGGATGTCCACCACAGATTCAATCTCATCGATGATGTATCCGTCGCCAGTCGCAACGATCGAACCGCAGTGCTTCAGATCGAAATCGACGTGTCTTGATGTCCTTGCATCGCCTGAAAGTGAATATTCAGAGAGTAACCCGCGGATGTGCCGTGCAAGCAAGCCGCTCTTGCTGATCTGGGCATCAAAGAGGAATGTAACTGAATCTGGCTCGTGTTCAGAGAGCATCTTAAGAATCTGCCTGCAAACGCCACGGTCTGGATTTTTGTAGTTCCTGAAAACTCCCCTGATGTCCCGCACGAACCCGTCATCGCATAGAAACACGGGTTCTCCCGAGATCACACTCTCTGTTGCGATAATAACGTTATATCCATCGATCAGGAGGTTCTTTCCCCTGATATCGGCGCAAGATATCTTTTTGCTGATGCGGGATGCTGCGATCCCAGGTTCGATCACAACCCGCATCAGTATATGCCGATCCCGATTCGCCAGTTTGTAATGGTCGCTTACGAACCGTATAGCACCTGTGCGCGGGTAGCCTCTCGAGAGCAGGTGCCTAATATCGTCTGCGGCAAGACGCATCTCTGAATTGAGCGTCCGAACGGTCATGGTCTGTGATTGGTCGATCGGTTGACGTTACATGCTGCACAACCCGCCCAGTCCAATACTCGCTATCAGTGCCGCAAACACAGCAAACATTAATATTATGAGTATCGCCAGGATGATCACCGGTATGAATACCGCTATCGCAGATTTCCCCATCGTTAGATCGTGAACAAAGGTCCCACCAACGATGTTAAGATAGATTACATAAAATCCTATTATCCATCCGACGATAGGTATCCACGAGACCGCGGATATTGCTGATGCGTATGACACCGTCCGAACCGTACCCTCGTAACTTCCGGACCCGCCAACAATCTTGAAACAGATGTGAAGTATCAGTCCGCCAATGAATACCCCGACAATTCCGAGTATCGGCGCAACAATGACTGCTCCAAACATGCCGCCAAACGTGATGAGAGCTGCCCCGATGCCAGCAATCAGGTAGTTTATGGCTGCGAACTTCAGCGGTTCTTCATACCCGCCCGACGTCGGCATCTCCTTGTAGAAGTCGCCTGGTGTGGTTATTACCTTCTTCCATGTCTCGATGAATTCATCTATGAATTCGCTCATAGCTTGACCTCCCTTATGTTGCAATATATTGATTCATGCTATATAAATTTTTGGTATACAATCCCGCAAAATAAACTGGTTGGACCCCTTATCGGGCGGGTAGACTCCCCCACACGGTTGTCTGGAATCGTTTTAGCCCGTGGTTACCAACCCAATCACTTTCTCTTACAGAAAATCATAAATGCAATCGGTCCCGAGAATGATCATAATGATTCGCGTCCATGATCTTGCAAAGAACTTTGGCAGAAGGACGGTGTTTGCCGGCATCGACTTTTCTGTCAAGAAAGGCGATTTCCTGACGATTGTCGGACCGAACGGAGCAGGAAAAACGACTCTTCTCAAGATTATGGCAACCCTTCTCAAAGCAACGAGTGGTGATGCTGAGATTGGCGGTTTTGATGTGAAAAACTCGCCGGAAAAGGTGAGAGGGATTATAGGAGTGATCTCACACAACACATACCTGTACAACGAACTGACCGCTTACGAAAACCTCAAATTCTTCGGAAAGATGTATGAAATCCCGGGAATCGATGCAAGAATTGCTGACGTCCTCAAACAAACCGATCTGTCATCTGAGAAGCACAGCCGTGTCGGCACCTTTTCAAGAGGGATGAAACAGCGGCTCTCGATTGCGCGTGCGATCCTCCATCACCCATCCGTGCTGCTGCTTGATGAGCCGTACACCGGTCTTGACCAGCACGCGTCAGCCAGTCTCGAGGGTGTGTTAAGCTCACTGACAGGATCAGGGATCACCACAGTCATGGTGTCGCATGACCTCAGTCGTGGTCTCCTGCTCTGCGATCACCTACTAATCCTGGCAGCCGGCGGTGTCGCATACCATGCGCCGGCATCGGAGATTGCAGATGCGGACGAGCTTCAGGTGGTGTACAGCAGGTGTATTGATGCAGTTACGTGAGTAGTGAGATTTGGGTGTACGTGTGTGTTTAGCTAACCATGCGATTACACCGGTTTCCACAAGATTTCTGTGTTAATCTCGTGGTTTTTTCACATCAGCTAAACACATACTATTTGGGGCAATCTGTGGTGATCAGAAGCCTGCACAAAGCATTCGCGCAAAGTGTTAATACCAGACAGATTGAAAAACGGTAATGTGAACGCTTTAAACGCCACACTTGTTATTTTGATGGTATACTGGCTCATCATCGCTATTTTAAATAAGCAAGGTGTTCTGGAGCGTTATAATATCACTGCGTTTGGACCCATCCTGATGATACGCACCAGACGCGGTCAACGTCTGCTATCGGTGCTGGCACGCCCGCGCAGGTTCTGGAAGCTCCTTGCAAACATTGGCATACCGGTTATGCTGGTCGGGATGTTTATCATGTTTGTGCTGGTGATCATGACCGATTATGCGATGTTGCAGTCGATATTTGACCGCACGATGCTACCTCCTGGAAAATACAATGCCCCACAGAATATTTTCTTAATTCCCGGGGTGAATGAGTACATCCCTCTTGTCTGGGGTGCAATCGGGCTTGCGGTCACTCTTGTGGTGCATGAACTTGCACATGCGGTTCTGTGCAGGGTTGAAGGCATCGATGTCAAATCCATGGGTCTGCTCACCATGATCGTCCCGATCGGTGGATTTGCAGAGCCTGACGAAGAGCAACTGTTCGGAAAGAAGAAAGCGGATCATTCTGACGTTGGATCTACCGGAATTGGGTCTGGCTACGATCGAGCTGTTTGCGAGGTGCCGAAAGAAAGCCCTGTCCGGGAGGGTGGTGCGCCAAGACCTGCACGGATGAGAATACTTGCAGCAGGCGTTATGGTGAACTTTGTTGTTGCGGCAATTCTGTTTTTGCTTCTTTTTGGTCCGGTGCTCGGCGCTATAGCCCCGCTTAGTGATGTTACAATTGCATCGGTCAACGAAGACTCAGTCGCTGCGCAGGCTGGCATAAAAGAGAACATGGTGATCACACAGGTTGATAATACCACGATCCGGAGTGCGCAAGACTTCTATATCTATATGACTACCCGATCGCAGGATGTTCCGCTGACCCTGCATGCGCAGGAGCAGCAGACGCGTGAAATCTTTGTGCTTGCGGCTGACGACGCGGTTATGCAGAGCGGGGTTACGATCTGGGAGGTTGTCGAGGATTCTGCAGCATCAAGAGCGAACCTTACTGCAGATATGACCATCACACAGATTGACAACACCTCTATTTACAATAGCACTGATTTTATTGCATTCTTGAATACAACCACCCCGAATCAGACCGTTGAGATGTTCTTCGCAGATGGCAATGTCTCTTTTGTGGCGCTTGGTTCCTCACCTGACCGCAGTTGTGGGTATCTCGGTGTGGTCGCCACTACAAGCCTTGAATTCGCAGGCATGGCGATCGGTGCATATCCTGCCGCAGCAACGCTCCACATACTGCAGAATATCCCCTCCATGATGGGGGGGATCGAGGGCTGGCTCATAATCTTCGCATTGCCGTTCATAGGGTTTGATGGCACCGGATTTGCCGGATTTAGCAGTACTATGCAGTTCTATGAGCCTATCGGGTGGGCAGCAGGATACGGAGTTCTTGTCTTCTGGATCGCAAACGCGCTGATCTGGACGTTCTGGATCAACTTCTTTGCAGGGCTGTTCAACTGCCTGCCCGCGGTCCCGCTGGACGGGGGGCACATATTCCGGGACACGGTCCATCTGGTGACTGAGCGGGTGATCGGCGATCGCGACGCAGAGCGGTTATCACATGTTCTGGCAGCAGTGTTTGCCATGTTAGTCTTTGCTTCATTTGCGTTCATGATATTTGGTCCGTACATCGTAGATCGGTTCTAAACGATTTTCCCCCACGATTTTTTCACAAAAAATCGTTTTGATCAAACTTTTGTGAAAAGTGACCCTTTCTTTGGTAGTGTACTAACTTTCGTGACCTATCACAATTTTCCATCTTTTATGCACCCTACTGGTAGTGATTTTGAATGGCACATCAAAATTATGTAAAATCGCCATCAAGCCCGATGATTGTTAATTCAACGTCACGGTTTATAGGACACTACCCTTTCTTTGCCAAATGAAATGGGGTACGATATATTGACCCATATTATCTAACCACACTATTGCAACGATTTCCACGAGAAAGCATGGGGGGACAGAATATAAAATGCGAAACACATCACCGGTATCTTGTATGTACCATCATCTTCTTGTGTCCATCTCGTACAATCTCGCGGTTTTTTCGCCTCAGCTAAACACGTACCAACAGTATCACTTTTGCGGATATGCAGGTTCCCCAACCAATAAACCCTTCAGAATCACTTATTATATCCCGTATTGTATTTTTGTACACCGCATCCATTCCGATCACCCCCAATTGGACAATCCGGGGGCAGGTTAAATATGGATGTGGCATAAATTGTTGTGGAAATAGCTGGTATCGATATCTTCGGAGGTGACTAAACGCCAGACCCAACAAACTTGCACAACATCGTTGAACTGCTCCTTACAGCACACATATACAACCAATCCAAAACATTAACCGAGGACGATCTTCCCGCCGAGATACGGAAACATTACTGGGATAGCGGGGAGAAAACAGTCAAGCGCCCGATCAGTGTCCGTGTGCAGGATGTCACGTCACTGTATGGGAGCAACAATGCCAAACAGGCGATCAAAGCCCTGCCATTCATCGATTTCGACGAATTCGGGGCAGAGATACGATTCACAATCCCCACTCTTGCCAAGGACTGGTTTGTAAAACAGGAAGACGCCATAGACCAGATCCGCAGGAACCCTGTACTTGCATCATTTTACGAAGAGAGTGGTATAGGTGTAAGCTACGAGGAAGCGACTGCACAGGTACAGCCAAAAGAACGAGATCGGGAGTATCTCAACTCGCTCGTTGCAGATATCGCCGCATCGGACGATGACGTTGATCTGCTGACGCTGGTGCACCTGGTTGCGCCGGAGGATGTGCGACAGCCGATGGATGAGATGGTGCTCACGCCAGATCAGGAAGCAAAGATCGAGAGGATCATGCAGGCGATCAAACATCGGGATTATCTCCGCGATATTGGGCTTCGCGAGATCGGAAAGATGCTCTTCATCGGACGGCCCGGTACAGGCAAAACATCGGCAGCCAGAGCGTTATCCGAAAAATTGAATGTTCCGCTCGTAGAAGTCAGGCTTTCGATGATTACATCGCAGTATCTCGGGGAAACATCGAAAAACGTCGATAAGGTCTTTGAACTTGCTAAAAAATTGAGTCCCTGTATCCTGTTTATTGATGAGTTTGATTTTATTGCAAAAACGCGGATGTCTGATGAACACGCCACACTAAAGCGCGCTGTCAACACTCTTTTAAAAGCAATCGATGAAATCAGTTTGATCGATGACGGCGTCCTGATGATCTGTGCCACAAACCATCCGAACCTGTTAGATCGTGCTGCGTGGAGACGTTTTGATGAAATCGTTGATTTTCCGCTGCCAAACACAGAGATGCGCAAAGAAATTCTTGATATTGTGCTTTCGAGAGTGGAGGGTGACTTTGATACGCAGGAGATTGCCGGGATGACCGAAGAGTTTACAGGCTCGGATCTGCGCATGGTCATCAGGGAGGCTGTACTCCGCTCATTGACCGAAAACCGGACTGCGATCACGCAACCAGACCTGATCTCAGCCGTTGGTGACTTCAGCGACAGGGTGCGCCTGATGATGACGGAGTACACTACAACATGAGAATCGTCCTGCTCGGCACCGGAGACACCGTTGGCACGCCAAAGATCGGATGCACGTGCCCCGCCTGTCTCGATGCGCTTGCAGGAGGGAGGAGCGCACGATCACGCTTTTCGATTCTGGTCGAATCAGGCGAAGGGCGCGTCCTGATTGATACGGGACCGGATCTCCGGTATCAGCTCCTGAGGTTTGGAATAGATTATGTCGATGCGGTAATCTGGACACACGGGCATTACGACCACTATGCCGGGTTCGGTGAGTTCTACCGAGTCCAGGATCATGTGCCGGTTTACGGATTAAAAGATACATTGGATTATATATTGGAATATTTGTATTTTATGGACCCGGTGCGAAACGATGTGATGGTTTATGAGCCATTCCGCCTCATTGGCCTTGAATTCACGTTGTTTCTCGTCTGCCATCCACCTATTCTACAATCCACTGGCGTTATTGTGCGAGACGGTGATAAAAAACTCGTTATCACTGGCGACACTAATAAACAGATCCCAAAGCGCAGTATCGAAGTCATGCAGGAGCCCGACATCCTGATATGCGATGCGATTGCGCCGCCGATCTTTGATCTCGATAAGCACATGAACACAGTGGAAGCCGAGGAACTGGCATCAGAACTACATGCGAAGAAGATGGTGATGACGCACTTAAGCCACCTGTTCCCGCCGCACGATCTGGCGGTGAAGCAGTGGAATCTTGGATACGATGGTATGGAACTGGTGCTGTGATTAGAACCTGCCAGGCAGGAATATCCCCTGTAGATTCTTGCAGGTTGCCCACCCACCCATCTTGCGCCCCCTACACCCCTGCATCCGCATCCTCGCCAGGCAGCACGATATGAAACGTCGTCCCCTTGCCAACCTCGCCCTCTGCCCGGATCACGCCGCCGTGCGCCTCGATAATCCCTTTAACTATCGATAGCCCGATGCCGATTGTGCCGGTTGTGTGTTGCATCAAGTCTTTCAGTTCATAAAACGGCATAAAAATGTTCCCGAGCTCATCTTCAGGGATGCCGATTCCGGTATCACTGACACTGATATGTATGCCGTCAGATTCAACGCTCGCCTCCACCCGGATTGTTCCAGGTTCCGGCGTGTACCGCGCTGCATCATCGAGCAGATGATATATCGCATAGACGAGTCTTTCCCGATCACAGGTTATAATTATGTCATCAGGGACGTTCACCACTACATTGTGCCCTTTTGAATCGGCAAGCGGCTTTGCGTGCCCCATTGCATCTTCCACCAGCCGTTTGAGCGACGATTTCTCTTTTTTTAGGTGTAATTGCCTTGATCGAATCTCAGACAGGTTCAACAGATCGCCAACTAGACCTGTGAGTCGATCAGCGTTTCTAGCCATAATTTCCAGCTTTGATATCTGGACATCTGTGAATTCACCTAGCGTACCATCGAGCGCGAGATCGAGATAGCCTTTGATCGTGGTAAGCGGGGTTCGCAGCTCATGAGATGCCATATCAATGAATTCGGATTTCATCCGATCCAGTTCTGTTAGTTGCATATTCATGCGCTCCAGTTCCGCCGTTTTACCCTTGATATCATCAGCATTCTTCTTCAGAGCATTAGCCATCCGGTTGAACGAAACCGCAAGTTCGCCGATCTCATCCGCCCGCTCGATGTTCACGCGCTTTGTGAGGTCCCCACCAGCGATCGCTTTTGCGGTATGTGCTAGTTCGGCGGTTGGCTTTGATATGTTGCGCGCAAAAACGCTTGCAACAAGGATGGAAAGTATAATCGCGAAAATGGCGGTGATGATGAATTTCGCGAACATCTGATGTTTTATATCAATAAATGGCTTTTCAAGCATTCCCACGTACAACATTCCGATTATGTTACTATTAATATCGTATATCGGTTGATAAGCTGCTATGTATCGCTCATTTACAACGGAAGCACTGCCGATCCATTTCTCCCCGGATAGTAGTACTGCATTATACACTTCTTCCGAAACGCGCGTTCCGATTGCGCGATTCTCCTCACTCACGAAGACGTTGGTAGAAATCCTCAAATCACCATGGAAAATTGTCGCTGTTCCAATATCTTGATTTTCATACTTTTCATCCTCGTAAACGATGCTCCTGACCCGGTCCACGATTTCATAGTTCTGATTGATCAAATATCCGCCGTAGATCACCCCAATCAAGGTGTCGTTGTGATAAACGGGGGACGCGGCCTTGATCACCATTCCAGCGGTTTCGCTGGTTCTTGATGTTGGCTTCGCTCGTTGTGTATCGACGAACTCTGTGTATGCACGTTCTACGAGGTTCCCGCCCTCAAGCAGCAGTTTCGGTTTTGAAATGATCTCGGTTGATACCACAGTCATGCCGGCAAGCGATCGCATCACCAGCGGGTCGTCTGCCTGCGAATCCCCGTAAGCACTACTCTGCCCACGCACCACCACATTCCCCGTGGCATCCGTGATCGCAATAAAGTCAAGCCCCCTATCATCCATTATTCTTCTTAATTTGTATTTTAGAACGTCAGTATTGTTATCAGCCAGCGCGGTCTGAATTGGTTCGATATTCGCTGTGAAACGAACCGAATCCCGGATCTGCTCCATCTTGTAGTTGTATACCTCCTGCGCCACGATAAGATCCGATCTAACGTCGTCCTGCGCCTGTTTCATGACGATTTTGTCGATGGAATAAACGCCCATCATGGTCGCAAAACCGAGTGACAGCAGCGAGACGAACACAAACCAAATCACTAGCCTCCTGTAGATAGTGACCCCCATCATACCTCTATTGGCGCGATTGACATAAAACAGTTATGTATTACCGTTCGATGCCGGGCATATCGCGATGGCAACAATTGCAGGTGCGGATATTTTGGTAAGCTGGAACTTCCCACATATTGTATATTTTGATAAAAATTGGCAGTTCGATGCGGCGAATCTTGAAAGGGGATATAAAACGATGGTAATTTAGTCTCTAATTGAGGTGACGACTTGAGTCAGTGAAAACGGTTGAAATGATTCGAAAGATGAGATGATCGCCATGAAGCGACAAAGGGTCTATCAGTCAAAGCATTGATACAATATATATGAAAAAGGCTGAGGAATTATTACAAGATTTCCACTGACGCCTGAAAGTGGATAATATGGTGTAAAATGCCATTGCTTTGTTCTGGTGGCTTTGTCGAACTCATTTTACACTGCCCTCGGTATATGCCACTTGCCGACACCGAATAACGGAATAACAGGATAATGAAATAATCATGTGGGATATCATATTAAACAAATTCAAGAAGTATCCGGCGCAGGAGAAAGTCGTGCGTCTGCTGTTAAAACGTGGTTTTCAGGTCACTTCGGATGGCAAGGTGGTCTCAGGCGGCATAAAACTCCCGCACACACAGATCGCAAATGAAATCGGCGTCGATCGCAGGGCAGTCGATGCGACCGCCTCCATGATCGCGCAGGACGACCTGCTGAGCACAATCTTCAAAAACATCCGCCCGATCTCGTCACTGCGCGAGGTTGCGCCTGCTCTCAAGCTCGGAGTGATCATTGTGACACCGGTGGACGCCACGGAGGCGGGCATTCTTGCATCTGTGGCAGCCTACGTGGCAGAACACGGAATCAGCATCATGCAGGCGATTGCAGACGATCCGCGGCTTTCTGATCGCCCGACACTGACAATCATAACCGACCGGCAGATACCCGATGATCTGGTCGGCAAGTTACTGAAATGTGATTGTGTGAAGGGGATAAGCGTGTGTTGAACTGTGCAATATGGCACTGCCCGGGAATCTGTAGGCACATGATTGACATTATCCTCTAGTTCTCAGACAGCACCCAATAACCCCGCCAGCGCCCACCACCATCACGCCGATTTTCGACATGCCTCGACAAACGCCTCTGCAAACCGCAGGTACGAACATGCATGTAAGTGCGCATAGCCCGCAAGCGTATTCGCAACCATGATCCCGTCCCAGCCATCCTTAATCCCGGTCCCGCGTTCCAGTTTGATCGTGAAGACGGCGTCGTCTGGTATGTCTGTGATCGTCGAATGATGGAACTCGTGCCCCCGGAAGGCATCGCCCACCCCGCCGATCGGAGTATCCATCGTGAAGCTGCCGACATTGTAGCTCACGACCTTGCCCAGCATCTCGACAGTGATCGGAATTGCGCCCGCCATCTCGAAAGTCTCCCCAGTCATCCCGTGCATGCCGCTCTTTGTCACGATGCGCTCTGCAAGGTACATCAGCCCGCCGCACTCGCCGTATATCGGCATACCATCTGCTGACGCTCGCCGGATGCTGCGTCGCATACTCTCGTTTGCTGCAAGTTCTCCTGCAAAGAGTTCGGGATAGCCTCCGCCGATGTAGACGCCGTCCACCAGAGGCAGTGTATCATCATGTAGCGGGCTAAAATAGACAATTTCCGCCCCGTGTAGTTTAAGCAGATCGATATTATCCATGTAATAGAAATTAAATGCTTCATCAAGTGCCACACCAATTCGGATCTGATTACGAGCAGTCTTTACGGCAACACCGGAAAAAATTGATGGTTCCGGGACATTTATTGGCTCAGCAGTCTCTGCGATCTCAACCAACCGTCTGAGATCGATATTTTCTGAAACAATCCGCGTTATATTAGATATACGTTCCTGAAACTCAGAAGACTGCCGATCCTCATGCACAGGAACCAGCCCAAGATGCCGCATTGTGAGCCCCATCTCCTCGTTTCTGGGAACTGTTCCAATCACCGGAAGCCCGGTATAATGCTCGATTGCCACTATTGCCTTTTCGGCATGTCGTTTGCTCCCGATCTTGTTTAAGATCACGCCCCTAATGTTCACATCCCTGTCAAACGCCGCATACCCCATGGCAACAGCTGCTGCGCTTCGCGTGATGCTTCTTGCATCGATGATCAGAATTACGGGGCACCTCAGGATTTTTGCGATCTGCGCCGTGCTTCCGATGTCGCTCAATCCCTCAAATCCTTCGTATAATCCACGCACTCCCTCGATTATGGCTAAATCTTTTTTTTCCCCGCCAAGAGCATGCGAAAACGTCTCAAGCACGGCATCTTCAGTCATCAGGTAGCCGTCAAGGTTCCTGCTCGTATTCCCGCACACAAGCGTGTGGTAGCTCGGATCAATATAATCGAGACCGACCTTAAACGGCTGGATATCCAGACTTTTCCCGAGCGCAGACATAATCCCGGTGCAGATGGTGGTCTTTCCCGCAGAAGAGCGGTCTGCGGCGAGGAGCACTCGGGGGGTGTCGATTGATGGCGTCATGGTTTTTGATAGTTTCCCCGGGTGATCATACTTTTGGTCGGATTGGACGGGCATTTCTTACTCGCAAACTATCCACCAAACTTTTCACAAAAACCGGCTTCCAACCCAGAGGGCAGTTTTTACTCGATTTTTTGTGAAAAAATCGTTTTTATCAGCCGGTTCACGTAAAGCCTTGCCCATATAAAAGCCACCACCGAACCGGTGACGTTTCCTGCAACCAGCCCCCACCAGATCCCGGTTAGCCCCATATCGAACGTGAAAGCGAATAGAACCGCGAAAATTGGCGTTAAGACAAGTGTTCGCAGAAGTGTCACGATGAGTGCATCCGTCCCCCTGCCCACGCCCTGAAACATCGATGATGACAGCATCCCGAGCGACACGGTTGGATAGAAGATGCTTATGATCCGGAGGAACGTTGTCAGATCCGTGGCAATATGCGTCGCCCCTTCTGCCTGTGTGAATATCGCGGCTATACAAGGGGCGAAGATGAATGTTGCGGATGCGATAATCACCTCTACGATCAAACCGATCTTTGTTGCGTAGGTGTGGACAATCTGCACATTCTTAAAGGAGTGCTTTCCAAAAGCAGCCCCGGTAACCGTGACGACCGCTGTCGCGATGCCGATCAAGGGTGCTATTGCAATGGTTGCGATTCGCCATCCCACCGAATAGACTGCCACCCCGTCGGTAGTATTAACCATCACAATCATGACGGTTATTATCAGCGTTGTAATTGCCATAGAAAGCTGTTGCACCGAAGCTGGCAGACCAACCCTACAAATGTCCCTGACAATGTCCCAATCGAACCTGAAACCACTGAATTTAAATGCTACGTACGTATCTTTCCTGAAAAACAGCCAGTTCGACATGAGGACTGATGAAACGCCGAGTGATACGAGTGTAGCCCATGCCGCGCCCTCTATGCCCATGCCAAGCGTATATATGAAGATCGGGTCAAGCAAGATGTTCAGACCTGCGCCCAGCACCATAGCATACATAGCCCGCTTTGCGTCACCCTCACTGCGCAGAATGGCACTCGCTACATTCACAAAAAATATAATTATGCTCCCTGCAAAAATGATCCGGGCGTACGCCACCGCAAGCCCAGTCGTCCCGCAAGCCCCCATCAGGGTAAAAATGTCCCCTGCAAGAAGAAAGAACGGCACCGAAAAGCCAACTGCAAGCAGCACCATCACAATGATCGTGTGAACTGCCACGTTGTCTGCGCCCGCTTTGTCCTTAGCCCCGATCCTGCGGGATATGGCAGCACCGCCACCGAGCCCAAGCCCGTTGGAGAGTGACATGATGACAAAGAAGAACGGGAATACAAAACCCATCGCAGCAAGGGCGTCAGCACCGAGACCTGCGACCCAGAACGCATCAACGATGTTGTAGATCGTCTGCACCGACATCGCAACCATCATTGGAATCGCCAGTTTTATGATGGCTTTTCTGGGATCGCCGAGGAGTGTCTTGACACCAGCGGTTCCCTTGCCCGGCGATGGTTTGTAAGATGGTTCTGTCATGGTGGTTTTTCTTCATGGTATCTGCATATACCCTTATGGTATAGGGCTCACTCGTTATTTGGGGGTGATGCCAGCGATTTTAAGTCTCGCATCGCTCAAGCGTTCGTTGCTTCAGACGCCCGGGGTGAAATATGTACTTGATATGACCAATTCTCTTGAAAAATCCCGGAAGTTATTATCTGGAACTTACGCTGCCACCGGCAAGCTAAAAATAAGAAACACGGGCGCAAGTAGCCCCTATCCTCTGACCACGTCTCGCAATCGGTCCCGATTAAACTCCTCGTCCTCAAACGGACGCTTTCGCATCCTGTGCGGGAGTACCAGTTCGGATGCCTCGATGATATCATCGACGATCACCTGATCGCGCCCTTCATAAGCGGCATTCGTCCGTGCGGTCCTGTCAATCATGATGTCTGCCCGGTGTCCGTCCACCCGAAACTCGATGCAGATCCTCGCAATGGTGCGCAGCAGTTCGTGTGGCATCTTGACATTTGGCATCAGACGCTGCGCCTGCACGATCTTTGACCGCAAGCGCTCCTGATCACCAGCATACGCTTGTTTGAACGACTCCGGGTCTCTTAAAAACTCATCCTGCCTTGTAACGATCTCCACACGCTGCTCGATATCAGGAATGCCTTCTACCTCAACCTGCAGCGCGATCCGGTCAAGCAACTGCGGGCGGAGTTCGCCTTCCTCCGGGTTCATGCTGCCGACGATGATGAACTGCGCCGGGTGGCTGATGCTGATACCTTCACGCTCGACGGTATTGATGCCCATGGCAGCAGAGTCAAGCAGCGCATCCACCACATAGTCATCGAGCAGGTTGATCTCATCGACATACAGGATGCCACGGTTCGCCTCTGCGAGTATCCCTGGCTCAAACGACTGTAAACCGCTCTTTATCGCCTTTTCGATATCAAGACTCCCGACTACACGATCCTCGGTTGCGCCGACCGGCAGATCGATCACCCGCATCATGCGCCGGTCAGTTATGATCTTGCCGCTTTCGAGCCGATCGTTGCATTCCCAGCAGAATTTGTCGGGATTTGCAGGGTCGCAATTGAATTTACACCCTTGCACGAGCTCAATCTCCGGAAGAACCTCGGTCAGTCCTCGCACAGCAGTCGATTTTGCGGTACCTTTCTGACCGCGAATCAGCACGCCGCCGATTGACGGGTTGATCGCATTCAGGATCAGTGCGCGTTTCATTTGTTCTTGCCCGACGATCGCGGTGACCGGGTATAGTGTCCGGTGTGCCTTTGACTTTACCTTTGTCCGTTCACTCAGTTCTCGCTTTACATCTTCGAGGTTTTCAGGTGGCTTTTCTTTTATTACGCCCGTTATCGCGGTGGCAACTCCCCCATTACCGCCATTTCCATTGCCCCCGCCGTTGCCATTGCCCGCATTGTGCCCCTTGAGCTTCCAGATGTAATCTTTTATTTTTATAGTCGATGCCATAACTAAAACCCTCCGGCTACCGGATCAATCCAAACATTTCGACTCCGTATTGCTTGATGATGATTGTCGATACTATGGTGAGTGATAATAGAATCAGACCGAGCAGGAACATCACAAATACGGTCTTTATGTGCGGACTGTGCCCTTTCCGTATCATACTTAATTCAATAAGCGTAATACTTGCTGTTATGAGAAAAACGATCGCAGATACTAAAAGGAGAATTGATGACACGAGAACATACGTAATCTCCTGGGTGTACGCCTCCGCACACAGCAGGTCTAGGAGCCAGTCCTTGCCGTTTGTCTCATATGCGGTAGTAATGATCATCATCATGTACGTGATCTCTGCAATCCCTATCAATGTAGAACATATTCCGGTTACCCCCATCGTGAACATGCCGCCGATGTCCGGTATATTTAGGTCAACTTGCCACTCGTCCATTCCCTACCTCATGTACTAATTGGCAGACATCTCATATAAGATTAACGCGTTTCCGGTCATCTGATATGAGGTACCAGAAAATACAGTACGACAATCGCAAGCAGCAACGCCGACGAAATCGCACCAACAAACGTCGGCACAATATCGGTGACAAATGTTAGGATTGTGAGGCAAAACATCAGCGCGCCAATAATTTTCATCGACACCGGCAATACCGGCATATGCAGTGCAAGCCTGTACTTCTCAGGATTTCCTGGAACCCCGAGGTTCGGATCGACCTCAATCTTGTGACCTGCCACCGGGATTAGATCAATATCAAAACTATCCGTATTTGAGCCATACCCCACAGTTACTGATATGCTACCGTGCTGCCGTATCCGGATGTGCGCGACGACGTCCACAACCGCTTCAGCGCCTACAACAAAATCGTTATTTAGAAACTTGATACTGTCCTGTATTTCAGGACTTGCTGCCAGATATATCCTTGCGGGCTCTCCGTGGTTGACAACACCGATCTGAAACGCACTGTCCTGATCACTATCTAACTGCAGCTCGGCATGTGGATTCTCAAACTCGATGGAGTTAAACCGGCGTTTGCTCAGAACAATTTGCTGCGAAAGTTCATGTTTTGCCATTTTCATACACCACGCACCACAATATTCAGCGTTAGTCCCGAAGATTTGGCGGAAGCATATTTGGAATACCGTCCTCGATTGGATAGTGCTCGTCACATTTCTTGCAGTACAGCGTGCCTGCGGTGACCTCGTCAACCGATTCACTTACGTCGGTCACATTTAGCTCCAGATCCCCTTTGCACATCGGGCAGGCAAGTATATCCATCAGTTCCTTCTTCATCATAAGTCACCGAATTTGAATCGGTGCCAATTTTATTAAGACTTTCCATAACTCGTGTGGCAGGAGGCGGGGTATCTTCAGGTGCGCTATGTTTTTTACGCTGAAATTTCACAACTGTGCGCGATGTGTTGAGCCTGTCCACCTAACCAACCTTAAACCGGAGCAGCGCGGCGATCCCGCCAAGCGCATCAAGACGCGTTCCCGGCTCAAATTCGGAACTGAAGACAACGACCCTGCCTTGTGCATGTTCAACCTTCCGCATCAGGGCATCGGCATCGACACCAGACCCATCTTTCGCCTCGCGGAAGCCCCGCAGCGTCTCATCAACGATCATCAGCGTCTCGACCGCGCCAAACTCGAGCGCATCCACAACCTCCGCGATCCCGTAAGCACACCGCCCATCGGCGGCAATCTCGCGCATGAGTGAGTCCATCAGCTCTGCCTCCCTGCCAATCCGCGATTCCTGCACGATCCTATCAACCGCGCCGCGCCGCAGCACCTCCAGAAATCCGGGGATGCCCGTGGACACCGTATCTGCAATCACAGCCCGTGCAGCGATCTCCGGAAAAGCCGCCCGCAGATGCTTCATAAAATCATCTTTGATGAACCCTGGTCCAGCGATGATTATCGCCTGCTGGTCGTTTCCGTCCTGCGCAGGTCCCCTACCCACGGCTTGATCGAGCGCAGATGAGACTGATACGAAAAAATCGCGTGTAAAATCGCCATGCTGTTTTCCGGGCGGCTGGGTGATCTGGGACACCATATCCACCCCAAACTGGCGTACAAGCCCGATGCACGCCTCGCCTGACTCAATCGTCACGATCGTCACACGTGGGCGCTCAGATGCAGCTTTCGCCTCATTGATACGTTCGAGCTGATCCGGCTTCCAGCACTTGCCAATCTCGATTACCCCTCCGGTCTCGATGTTGATGGTATGGTACTCGCCTGCATCAACTCCATTTTTAATGATGCCGCGCACCCGAAGCCGGTTTGAGAAACGGTGAAACTCCATGCCAGCAACCTCGATGGTGAGATGCATCGATCTTTTCTCTGCCGATTCGGGGCGGAGCTTGTCGGTTGCACCCTCGACCCGCCTCTTTGTGAATGCCGATACAAGATCCCCGTCTTCGATGATGTACTTCAGATGCCACAGGTCGTCAAGCGACTCCGGCACAAGTTTAATCACGCCGCAACGGTTCTTCAGTTTCTGTTTTCCAATCTTCATCGATTGCGTCCCTGCCGTATAATGTACTCTGCACTTACTTAAGACTGGTGAATCGCGCCACTCCCACTACTCCCATTGCCTCCACGGCATCCGCTACTCCTACTACCACTACCATCCTACTGCCCCGCCACTCCATGATCTCGCGGTTGTAAGATTATGTCAAACACCTTTATTACCGGACACGTCGAATGATTGCGTTATGGAATTTTGTCCGGATTGCGGCACCATGTTGGTGATGAAGGACGGTGCGCTGACATGCAGGCGCTGCGGGTTTGCAAAGGAAAGCAAAGGCAGCGAAACTGTTGTATCTGTCGAGCGGCGCACAAAAAAGACGATCACGGTGCTCGAAGGCGAGGTTGATGCAGGGCTTCCGACCACGCACGCACGGTGCGAAGAATGCGGCAACACTACCGCTTACTGGTGGTTGCGGCAGCTTCGGTCAGCAGATGAGAGCGAAACTAGATTCTTCAGATGTACGAAATGCGGGCGAACCTGGCGGGAATACGATTGATCAGGAGCGACGCCCTATCGTATACGCGGGTTTTCCAACCAACCGAGAGAGGGCGAGATAGCTTTATATTGCGTAGCCAGAGATACCAATACCAGATGACCAGAATCGTCAATTCATCAGGAAAAAAGAAGACCGCTGTTGCTCGCGCAAGCATCAGAGAAGGTAACGGGCGGGTGCGCATCAACAAAAAACCACTTGAGCTATGTATGCCCGAACTTGCCCGCCTCAAGATGATGGAACCACTCATACTCGCAGGCGACGGTGTCGTCAGTGGTATTGACATCGATGTCGATATGCATGGCGGTGGGATTATAGGACAGGCAGGCGCTGCGAGGACCGCAATTGCTGGCGGATTGCTGGCGTGGACAAATGATCCGGCACTCAAACAGACATTCGTGGACTACGACCACAACCTGCTGGTCAGCGACTCGAGGCACAAGGAAACAAAGAAGTTCGGCGGTCGTGGAGCCAGAGCACGAAGACAAAAGTCCTACCGGTGATAAAGTTATGATCCCGGTTCGATGTTTTACATGTGGAAAAGTCGTATCTGCTGCGTGGATGGATTTTAAGGAGCGTATACAGCTGGAAGATCCTGCAAAAGTTCTGGACGATCTCGGTGTCGAACGGTACTGCTGCCGGAGGATGCTTCTTGCCCATGTCGAACTGGTGGATGATCTTTCGCCATATTACTGATCTATGCTTAATTATGGGACCGTGAGGTAGCCTGGACCATCCTCCAGCGTTCGGGACGCTGGCACCTGCGTTCAAATCGCAGCGGTCCCATACTATGGTTACATCAGGGACTTGCGGTGTGCCGGGGTGGTATTATTGCTCAATCACTGCACAACTTGGGATATTTAGTGAAATACAATAGTGTCGCGGCAATTTAATTTGTGGACATAATAAAAAATCCCCATATCATACTATATATCGCTGTCGCGTGACGATTGATGAGACTCATAACATTCTTCGACTTCTCAAGATTGCGTTTTCAAGGGGCGGTCACGCCACCATGGTGTTGGCGTGGTTTTGAAGGTGTTGTTGATTTGAGTCTGGCGCTGACTGCTCCCGGGTTTTGAATATCCTGAAAACCGGAGTTTCAATCCGACATCACACAATGTGACAGCCCAGTTCTCAAGAAGGTTTTATATAAGATGGGTTTTTATCCCAACTACATGAAACGCGGTGAACTCCGCAATGATTTATACACGATAACTTTTTTGACTGATCATGCAGTAGTGACGCCGAAGTATCATGCGGAGATTCCGGTTGGAGGCAATCGCCGCGGCACAGGGATTATCCGTAAGACCTGTGAAGGTGGATATTGTGGGCAGGAGTCATATGCGTGGAATGATGAATCGCCATGTACAGGCTCTGTACTTAAGTCCAGGGTTTAGTGACTTCTAAAAGGATAAAGAATGATAGGCTTTCAAAAGGGAATAAATTTGATTTTTTCTTTTATTGTAGGGGGGGATAATATTGTGTTTTCTCCACTTAATTATGAAAACAATTTAAGTATTATAGGAAACTTTATATAATTATTACAATTTTAATTTATGAGGAGATTAACATGGAAAAAGAAGTAATAAAGAAATATCGGGGGTTTTTAGGTTTTTTTGGATTATTGGGATTTTTAGGCATAACCTCGAATCATCCTCTTGGATACCTTTGGTTCGGTTGGTTTTCATGGTTCATTTGGTTTAAACATTTTTTAAAATAAAATTATCAAAGCCTTAATTACAAGATTATTTATTGCAATTATTGTATTAAGTATGGTCTACACGATAATTTTATTTATTTTAAAAAAAATCTACAGTTTAATTTTATGCCAGTTGTACATATAATAATTGGTCTTACTATTATTGCTTCAATTTACGTTTATTGGAAAAAACAGGAATTGTTACAATATAAAAAAATAGTTGTTGATTTAGTGAATTTATAATAAGAATATAATGAGTTTTAAAAAGTGAAATTCAGCCCTGACTCCTCTTTCATTTTTAAAAACGAAAAAATCAAATTTATAAGAAAAGAAGAAAGCCTATCATGATAAATAAGAACGAAAATATTTTTTGAACTCAAGCTCCGCTGAGCGCTCCTCCTTTCAGTCGTCGGGGCGTATAACAAGGGATATACGGTTCAGCCCTCGGCTCAGGGCTCACCCAAATTGCTACTTCGTTTGCAACTTCGCATATTCGCGCTGCCCTCAACAAATGCACGTCCGCCCACCCCACCTCTGCCCGCGCTCATCTCAACACCCGACCCCCATCGGTCAAAGATGCCCCGCAATTCATTGGTAATGTCCTAATTTAAGATAGGTAATTGGAAATAGAAAAATTCGTGCCACGTCCACAGGTGATCTGCTGATCCTTCCAACATTGCAGGGGATGTTCTTCTTTTGAACTCGTTTATGAAATTCCAATAGAATTGAAAC
>JAUVEF010000015.1 GCA_030594905.1 Methanosarcinales archaeon | reverse complement strand
TCCGGGCATCGCGTCCCTGAACTGGGTGACCTGTGACAACGGCTGCCCGAGCAATCCATGCAGCCCGAAAACCGTGAGGAGTGCGATGCCTGCCACCGTGTGCGGAACGATGATCGGGATATCCACGATGCTCTCGATTATGCCCTTGCCAGGGAAGTCGCGTCGTGCAAGGAAGTATGCGAGGGGCACGCCGAATACGAATGCTATGGCGGTTGCGGCAAGTGCGGTGTACATCGTAAGGAGCATCGCTTTCCAGACCGCGGAATCGTTGATCGCTTCTGCCATGCCGGGCTGGTTGGAGATGAGTTGACCGGCGGTCAGGTTCAGAAGAGGGATCATTATAAACGCAAGTATCACGAGCCCGAGTAAGAGGAATATGACAAGCAGCCGGTCATGCCTCACGGTCAATTTTTGCATTATGGCACATCACCATGGGCAGACATCAAGTAATCGGCAGGGACTGCGGTAATTTACCAGCAGCAATCGACCAATCGATCATCGAGCGAAATTCGATGTCCATTCCGGCTTTTCCGGTGGACTTGCAGCAAGCATCTCCCGCCATGCCTCGTCGGTGAGTCTCTCGCTCATCGGCTGCTTGAACTCGTAATAACTCATAACAGGACCTGCGCCGAGGAGGATTCTCCCGTCCGGGAGCTTGTATGCGACAACGATCAGATCAACGTATCCGACACCCTCTTCCAGAACCTGCCCGGTATTGCCGTCCGTATGTACATCGGCAACAATCGTCGTCGTCTTTGCCTTATCCTCGACACCAGCGATGACCCCGTCCAGATTATCGCCAAAGTTCTTAATAAAATCATAATCATCCTCTGTCAGCGGCTCGTTTTCCAGTTCCTTTGACGAGATCTCCACAAGCCGCTCAAGTATCTCTTCCAGGCTTTCCAGCCGGTATTTCGCAGAACCGTCGAGAACGCCCATCTCGCCAAGACCGCTGTTTGTCATCCGTGTAAGCGCAAGCAACCGGTTGTAGAACTCAGGAACCGGTTCGACGTATCCCACAACGGGTGTCTCCTCTTCAATAGGCATACTGGTAGTCATCGCGGTGTAGCTCTGCTTGGCATAGAGAATCGTGTCGTGCCTGAGTTCTGTCCATGATGCAAGAGCAGTGGTCAGTTCCTTATCCTGCCACGCGCTGGTCTGCATGAATGTTGGATAACCTGCGCCGTGGTCATTGAACAGCGGCTTTAATGCAAAGAGCCATGACCAGTAGAGGTTCCTGTTCCAGTCTGCATAATCAAACGAGTCGAATTCGTCTTTCAATTCATCATATTGGCAGTCATACTCGCTGTAATTAGAATCGTCCAGCTCGTCCAGTAGTTCTCGCGATCGATCCGACCCAAGGAGCGCCATCACATCAAGACCGCGGGGGAACCCCCTGACCGGTCTTCCGGCACCATCGATTATGAGCGTGAACGGCTCTCCGCCTCCTTGATAAAGGTCGGTGTATGTCCCGACAAGGTTTGTGAACATGTACGAGTCAGGAATGAACCGCTGCCCCATCATCCGAAATCCTTTGGTGTTTTCGAGGCACTGATCCGCCTGCTCTGCGGTAAACGGTGGCAGTATCTCGCATGCTCCGGTCCCGCCGTATATTTCAGGAGACCTGCGCTCTGCCAGTTTCGCTTTCACTGCCCCGATCGTCTCCTCGTTCAAGTCACTTTGGTCGAATGTTTCCCCGAAGACACGGTTCAACGCATCTATGTACTCATAAGGTCCGAGATCATCAGATAATCCCACATAAAAAGCTGTTACCGCGTAAATTCGATCCCACTTGTCCATGAGATCCGGATTCCTGCCAAATTCAGAGGACATTATGCAGGCAGCCATCGTATGGATCCGTGCGTCCTCTGAGGAGACCAGACCTTCCTCTAAGTGCGGGTCAGTTGTCCCTGGCGGTATGGCGTCAGAGCCTTTGAGCAACATACTCATCCTGCCGTACCACATAAACGCCTTGAAATAGTTCTTCAGCTTCTCCGAGCGCGTGTAGTGACCTCTTGGGACGTACTGGGAATAATCCTCACTGTAAATAAAAATAGGAGACTCTGAAAACCCGAAATGCTCGTCGATTAATTTTAATTCATCTTCAACAGTATCAGCGACAAATGATGGGACTTCAAAACGGTATCGCCCCAGATCCTCTTTTTCAAAGTAAGCGTCTGTACACTCCCACTCATTCTCGCTCTGACAGACCTGTTCCGGAGATGGCTTGAGTAAGCTTAATCCAACTGCAAAGTATGCAATATTCATCCTTAATGCTTCTTTAATCTCCCCGTCAGAATTTTCGTAAGATTCCATCGAATCGTTCAGCAATTCCTCGCTGATCTCCCAGATCAAGTCATAGAATTCCTGCTCCTCGATCTGCCGCAGCGTCTCGTCGAACTGGATGTGATAGAGGTGCAACAGCGAATCGGTGGTGACGAAGACCGGTATCTCGTCATCAGCGAGCGTCTTGTATGGCTGGATAATATCATCTTCCGCCAGGTAGAACGGATTTTCGATCACAACAAAGCCGTTCTCTTCAAGCAGACTCGTGGCACTGTTGCTGAGCTGGATTTTTTCTGAAAACGAATCGTAATTTGAGATCTGGTCTGTTTGCAGTGGCAAATCGTACTCTGGAACCTTCAGATCGATACTCAACGGTTGCAGTGAGTAATGTCTGGCAAAATCCATGGTGTCGGTTGCGGCGCCGGACAGATCAATTGATTCTGTAGCGAGTTTTGCTTCCTGAACCGGTTCTGATTCTGATTCCGGTTGATGTTGACCTTGGTCCGGGTCCGGTTGAACCGGTTCGTGAGCACCCTGATCAACACAACCACTGATAACTATCGACAGGACGACAAGCGCCAGAATTGCACCCCTCATAAGACTATAATCAGGGATGCATTGGTTATAAGTGTTTTGCTTTGATACCTCGGTCAATAACCCCCACTCTTAAGCGTGTGCGCTATTGCACCGCCGCTAACAAGGATTTCAGAGAGGACAAACGCCCATGCAAGCAAGTATCCTGCAGTACCAAGGACGTTGCAGGCAGAATGCGCAAAGATTGCGCCGTCCAGATCACACAGCGGCAGAGCATCGATCCATGCCCTGCACAGGAAGACGACACCGATCATGTGCATCATCCTGCTGTTGCATGAATATATCAGCGCTAATCCAACCAGTATCAACCCAACACTGCCCGCGGCAGCGATGAACAGCGTGTCGATCGAGGTCATCTCCCCGTGCACAAACATCGAACCTGTAGTGAGTGTAATATCTCCGAGTGACACCGTATATCCAAGTGTAATCGCAATTGCCGAATGGAACCACTCGTGCCCAAGCGTCGCCGAACCCCATCCAAAGACGAGGCATATCGCACCAACGATTGCATCATCAACGTTACTCCACAGTTTTTCTGTTCCTCCCATTTATTTATACCCCAAATACTACATTGTCATCACAGCACATAACTCTGCACCCACAGCCCATGCAAACGCACAATAATGATCAACCCCAGAAGATCCTCATTATTATAATAATTGTCATTTATCATTTAAAAACATTGTGGTCATACATACGATGGGTTTAATTATAGGGGCTGCCTTCAAACATTCGACATAATACATGGAGATACATTATGAACGAAAAGACAGGTATACTGCTACTTGGACATGGGAGCACGCGCCCCCACAACAGGGAGCTCGTTGAGAACATGGCAGAAATGATCGCCAAGCAGAATAACGTCCTTGTGCGAATAGCATTTCTGAACATGGACAAGCCAGACCTCAAAGATGGTCTGGAGAGTTTCAAGGGAACTGGTATCGACAGAATTGTCGCACTCCCGCTATTCCTTGCACATGGCGTTCACACGCTTGAAGACATCCCCGAGGAACTTAATCTGGGCGATGACAAAAAAGCGGTGGTTGATATCGACGGAACAAGTGTCGAGGTTCTGTATGCAGAACCGCTTGGGGCAGATCCGCGTATAGCCGAGATCGCATACGGCAGGGCAGAGGAAGCACTCGCCCGCTGAAACATGTATATTGCGGTGCTCGATCTGACGCATGGTGGCAGTCTGATCGCGCAGTGTCTTGCAGGGATTACAGAGGCTGGCACACAAACAATCGTAAACACGGGTAGCGCAGGCACAAAAACAGTCACTGCTGTTGATGTGTATCACACGCTTGACACGGACGCGAGGGCGAGTCTCGAATCACGCGGCATATCTGTGCTGACAGAACCGCCTGATGCGAGCAGTTTCGATCTGATCGTCTCGCCCGTGCATCTGGACTCTGCATACCCGACACTCGCTGGTGCGCGTGCGGCAGGGGTGCCAGTAATCACGCACCATGCTGCCGTCTGCGAGATTATGCAGAGCCACCTTCTGGGCTACGAGGTGATTGAGGTCACCGGCACGACCGCGAAGACCAGCACTGTTCGAACGCTTGCAGAGATCATATCATCGTGCGGCGGCAGGCGCGTTGTATCGCATTCAAGCGCGGGTGTGGAGTACTGGGATGGTTCAGATGGCAGCAACCCGCAAGTGATTGCCAAGTTCAGCATCACGCCAGCAAGCATCATCGAGGTTGTGAAGTCTGCCAGAGACACACGCGATCCGGATGTGTTCATCTTCGAAGTCTCGCTTGGCGGCACAGGGCTTGCAAACATCGGCATCGTCACCACGTTTGCAGGTGACTACCTGATCGCAAACGAGACGATAGCAGCGTCCGGTGCAAAGATGCAGATGGTGCGGCAGGCAAAACCCGGATCAACGCTGATTATAGGAAGAGATGTTGCGTCCGTGCCTGTTCCGGACCTGGTTACAGACACCTTCACATTCGGAGATGGCGGCGACATATATTTTGAGAGTATCGAGCCGGAACGCGGTGTGATCGCGTCTGCTGACATGCGCATTGAGTTTGCAGTCCGAAATTATGATATCTTCTCGTACGAAACAGCGATTCTTGCTGCGGTGGCTGCTGCGATCTCGATGAATGTAGACCCTGGATGCATAAAATCGTTTCTTGGAAATTTCTGTGGCGTAAGCGGTAGGATGAAAGTCTCAGAGGTCGAAGGTAGAACAATCATTGATAACTCGAACTCTGGCATGAATATACCGTCAGCAGAGTCTGCGATCAATCATGCCAGACGCATCGCAGGAGACATGGGGGAATGGGGGAAGATTGTCATGATCATCGGGATTGAGGCGTACAACGTCTGCGAGGGGCTTGATTCGGGTCGAGTGATCGAATTAATCACAGAAAACAGGGATTTCTTCGATGATGTCATCACAGTTGGCATAAATACTGATTTTGCACAAGAAGTGCATAGTCTGGACGAGGGAATGGATCTTGCAATGGACAAGACCAAGGCGGGCGATCTAATTATATCGTGCGTCAAGTGCTTCAGGTAGGTGGCGTCACTAATCTCACACACGTCCCGAGCTCCTCTCCACGCACGGTGCTAAGAACGTTTGAGGGGTCGCTCCCGTCGATCACAACTGTGGGAATCCCGGACCGTTCGATGATCTTTGCCGCAAGCAGGTCAAGTGGCAGATTCACGCCAGCGCCCATTTTTTCTGCAGCGATAAGCCTGACCAACTGTTCCGGGGAGATCTCGTCCATTTTCACTGCATCGGGATGTTTCTTCGGATCTTTCGTATATATCCCGTCTGTTGCGGTGGCATTGATCAAAAGGTCAGCATGTGCGCATTCGGCGAGTATGGCAGCAACCGCATCGGTTGTGTGCCCTGGGATTGTCCCACCCATAATAACGATCCGCCCGGAGAGTGATGCAACCACGGCATCCTCCTGTGTTTCAGGTGGGGCCGGGTACGCATCATGCCCCATAGCGGCGATGAGGAGGCGTGCATTTAACCGGGTAACTCCAATCCCAATCGCATCACAGAACGCCTCGTCTGCTCCGAATGTGCGGGCTTTCTCGATATAATCGCGGGCAGTTGCTCCGCCACCGACCACCACAAAGACCGTGTGATCCGATGACAGAGTCTTGAGTACTTTTGAATATTCGGCGAACCGATGCTGACCGTGACTGATCACCGAGCCGCCGACCGACAGGACAATGATCATGTCTGTTCAAACAGGATCTGCGATACATGTTTCATCGACCGCTCGCTGACCTCATCCATGATTGTATCAAACGTATAATCCAGCCTCACAGTTCTATCATCAGTTTCAAGGAGGATTCCACCTATACAGTCGATGTCGCCTGCGTATTTGATCGATCGATCAGCGCAGAGTTGCTCAACAGTCGATCGATCCTGCTGACTTGCATACACCCTGGTGGCATCGCCGCTCTGCGCATTGATCAGTGACTGCAGGAGCGCTGTGCTATCCTGCTCGCGAATACGCTTCAGTGCCTGACGGTATGTCTCATCCAGTACCTCTTTGCGCATATTCAGGATCATCCTTCTCACCTCGAGATTCGCGCCCGAGAGTTCCTGCTTGCTGATGCGCCCTGCCTCAGTCTCGGCGGATGCAACCATCTCGCCGGTTGTCCGCTCGCCCGTCCGCTTCGCCTCCTCGATGATTTTCGAGACCTCACTGTCACGCTCCGCCGTGATTGCAGAGACCTCGTCCTGTGCGCTCTTCAGGATGTCAGAAACGACGTTTTCCAGTCCCATGGTTAGATGATCATCATAATCGCGATAACGAATCCAAAGATTACGATGGTTTCCGGAATGACAGTCATAATCAAGCCCTTACCAAAGAGCTCCTCTTTCTCGGTGAATGCTCCAACCGCTGCGGAACCGATGTCTTTCTCTGCGATAGCCGAGCCAAGACCGGTTAGTCCAACTGCGAGTCCTGCGCCAATTGCGATCAAACCTTTTTGGTTTGCCAGTATCAGATCGATATCTGCTCCTGCCAATGCTAATTCTATTGCCATTATTATTCCTCTGTATAGATTCTGTTATATCCAAATGGATCGTATATTCTGCCCCCACCTTCGTAGAACTTGGTAAAGAATTCTACATACTGCAGCCTGAGCGCATGAAGTCCGGGGGCAATCACGCTCAGTGCGGTATTGATCGCATGTCCAAATATGAATATGAACACTGCGACGATTATAAAGACGCCTCCGCTCGACCACATCATTCCAGACATGATGTTGATTGCCGACGCGATGCCGATCGATGATAGACCGACTGCAAGCAGCCTTGAGTACGAAAGGACGTTACTCAGGATAGAAGGTATCTCCATAATAGCGGTGCCACCCTCACCTACAACCAGCATGATGACTGCAACCGCGAATACAGCTGCACCCGGCAACATGCCCGGCACAATACCCATCGTCCCGAATAGGAGAAGGAATATGCCAAGTTGTAGCACCATCCAGCCGCCCTTTTCGAGTATCGCTGCTTTCATGCCGTGTTTCGTAAGCACATTTCGGAACCCAATAATAAACCCGGTGTTGATATGTATCACGCCGATCAAGAGGGTCACGACCAGGAGGGTGGTTACGAGGTGTGTTCTGTGGATTGGGTATGTGATATGCTCACTGCCCAGACCAGAGAAGAGTGGAATGGTTTCCCACCCCGGAATCAATCCCGGATGCCCGTGAAGTCCTGCCAGCGGAAACCCGAGGAATTCCGCATATAATATCCCGAAGAAGAGTGTGGATATGTTGCAGTAGATCAGGACTGTGAAGAGTGAGTTCCATCCTTCACCCTGCAGTTTTGATCTTCCGTAGAGTGATATTCCAAGTAATATTAATGCATACCCAATATCCCCAAGGATCATCCCATAAAAGAGCGGGAATGCGATGAATATAAATGTAGTCGGGTCTATCTCGTGATATTTTGGACGGGCATAGAGATTCATGACCGCTTCAAACGGCTTCACAATCTTCGGGTTGTCGTATTCTATCGGGACATTTGCATCGTCAGCGGCAACCCCGTCAGTTGCTTCTTCGTGCAGTGTGACATAAACCCGGTCGCCGGTCGCCTCTTTGACACGCGATTCCAGTGTCTCGAACTCGTCATCCGGAACCCAGCCGTCGATTATGAAAGCGTGCTCGGATGTTGCAAAGAAGAGTGGTGCCTCCTTCTTCTGGGTCTCGATGGAGAGCAGTTCCTCGCTTGTGAGAATGAACTCTTCATATTGCGCTTTCATCGAATCGATCTCAGAAGAGAGAGATTCAAGATCGTTTACAAACATGTCGTGCCGGGTTTTAAGTTCGCCAAGCAGTTCATCAGGCACACCAGACATCGCGGGTATAGCAACCTCACTAAATAGAGCGTCATTTAGCAGTTCGGCGACCGCATCAGTATATTTAGCCGGAACAAATAGCACGATCGTGCCTGTGGTGCTGACATACAACTGGTAATCAGTAGTAATCCGGTTCAGGCCAGCTTCAATCTCTGCACCCTTCTTGATCATACCGGCAAAGACGTGAAGTGTTTCATACCCTCTACAGAGGTCAAAATTTAAAGGAATTCCTGAAAAAACTCTGATTTCATGTATGTTTGTCTCTGCGTCCTTTATATTTGCCTCGATCTCGGATTTTCTCTTCAGCTTTTCTGAAACCGCAGACTCAAGTTCGTCGAGTTTCCCAACGAGTTCTGACGATACTTTTTCAGCGCTGGTTGGCTCAAGATATGGTTTTTTGATGCCGAGGAAATTTGCGATCGAGCGCAGTTTAAGCAGCATCCTTGAGTCCTGATCCGCGCCGGCAAGTGGTTTGCCGATGCTGAAATACTCCTCTTCGGTGTACTCCTCGATATGCACAACATGCATGTCGTGCATGACCTCTATGGTCGGTTCAAGATAATCCTTGTGACCAACGAACAGAACCCTACTCATCTGCTTTGGCTTCAGCATGAACCGTCCTCTCAAATTCTACGAGTAAAAAATCAACCGCGGCATCGATCCTGCCCGATGCAGCATCTTTCAGTGCTTTCGCATCAACCTCTCCCTTCTGGAGGATCGTCTTCCGCTCTTCAGCTATCCTATTTTTTTCGGTATCCATCAGGTGATCGACATGATCTCGTGCGCGCTCTTCGGCACTGTTTGAGATTCCACGCGCCTCTGCTCTGGCATCGGCGATTATCTTCCGTGTGTCCTCGTGTGCCTGCGCAATCATTGCTTTTGCATCGGATTCCGCCTGTTTGATACGTTCAAGGATTTCGCTCTCACTCATCGATTCCCTCACTAGTACATGTACCATGATAAATGCTTCGTTTCAGATGTTTGCTTGCTCAAGGAACACGCCCTTGAATTCATCGCACATCGCAGTCACTTTAGCAAGCGCGCTGCGTACCGCCTGTATCGGATCTACGCCGCTGGTGCGCACATACATGATCGGTTCGCTGATGCCGAGATACCTGATATCATAGCTCGCAATCTCGACCGTATCATCTTCCAAAAGGGTTGATTTTAGCAGGTTCAACAGGGTGTGCGTCTCGCCTGCAAGCTCCATCTCCAGTTCAGTATCTGTTTTATTCAGGATCTTCAGATTCATCAGGTTACATACTCCATGTCTTTGCAATTGCCTTGTAGTGCAGTATTGAAGTATCTTATGCTTCAAGGTATCGTTTGTTTCGGTGGCGGTGATGTATGGCTGGACTGGGAAAAAGATCGGAGATGGGTTTGTTTCGGCGAAAAATTGGTTGACCCCCCGTCAGGCAGAACCTGCCAGGCAACATACGCGCGGTCGCGCTATATGGGGCTGGTAAATAAGAGGGTAACCCGCTCCGGGCGGGCAAGTGTCTCCGGGATACTTATGATAATCAGAGACTCTTATATCGCCTGATGTCCCGCCTCAATAAACCGTGATCTCAGCGCATCATAACTCAGTTCACCGAGATCATCGACCACAATATCCGCACCAGCCCCTATAAGGATAGACGGGTCCCCAATCCTCCGTATACTAACGCAAAACATACCGTTCTCCTTACCAGCCCTAATTCCGGATGGTGCATCCTCAAACACTATGTAATGCTTGATCTTACCGCCCGATAACTCGTGCATCCGATCCGCCGCAAACGCAAATATTTCTGGCTTGCTTTTGCCAGATAATCCCGATGCGTCCACCTCAAAGAGTGAATAAAGCGTATCCGGTATTCCGGATATATGGTCGCTGGTTATTTGTGTGATCAGGTTCTTTGCATTCTTCGAGGCTGATGCCATCGCCTGAACCACCCCCTTGGTATGCGCTTCAATGATCATCGCAACAGAGGTCTCAAAGACTTCGAATCTGCCCTTACCGACCAGTTCTGTGAACCGTTCATTCTTGCGGGTGCAGTATTGTTCAAGCATCTTCTCTTTCGCAGCATCTGTTTCCGCACCGAGCCGCGTATACACCCCTAAACGCTCAAGAATTGCATTTCCACCCTCGTATCTGGGTCGACCGGAGACATAATCATGATAGAATCCTGAATCGAGTCTGCCCTCGCCAACACTCCAAGGCGCCATCTCCGCGGTGAGCCGCCATGCCATTTCGTGCGGGCTATCCACAATGACGCCATCGACATCCCAGATAAAACCAACCTCGCTTTCAAAATCAATCGTCATACGTTATCGCCGTCCTCTTGTTTCCATGGATCTCATAAAGCATGCCCTTTATTTCAACTGGAACCGTGACACCAACAGCATTGCCATCACCACTGCCAGCACCATCGCTTGTCGATTCAAAGAATACGCCCACACCGCCTGCTGATATGTCGAATTCAAGTTTGAATCCCTGCCAGCACAGGTTAAACTGAAGCCGCTTCCAGTTTTCCGGTAATCTTGGGTTCACCGTGAGTAATTCACCGGCTTCCCCCTTACCACGGCTTTTCATGCGCACGCCGGCAAACCCGAAGACCACTGCCTGCCAGACGCCACCGAGTGAGGCTGCATGGATGCCGTGCTTCACATTGCCATAGTTGTCATAAAGATCGCCATATAATGAGTATTTGAGGTATTTGTACGCCCGATCCACCTCGCCTGCCTCTGTACACAGGATTGTGTATATGCTCGGACTGAGTGAGGACTCATGAGTAGTCCGGTGGTCGTAATAGTCCAGGTTTACCGTCTTTACGTCATGCGCGAAGTCTTCGTTGAAGAGATGCAGCAACAGTACTACATCTGCCTGTTTTACCAGTTGCGACTCGTGCGCACGCTCAAGCGGCACTGCATCCGGAAATATTGGCATCCCGCGTTCGTTCCACTTCTCAATCGTCACATCGAGCTTTTCAAAGTATCCTGAGAACTCCTCGATCATCCCCCCCTCAAGAACCGTAAATTCGATGTTGTCTGCGATCTTCTGCCATTCATCAATCTCCAACTGCTCCAGACCAATCTTTTTGCAGAGTGTTTTTCGTTTATCAGGGTAATCTCTGAGGATTTCGGTGTACAGCATGACACCGCACCGCAGATTCCATCTGGCAAGGTAATTGGTGTATGCATTGTTATCAACGCACTCCTGATACTCGTTCGGACCGATCACATCTTTTATCTCGTATTTTCCGGACGTATCGTTGTATACTACTCTGCCCGCCCAGAACCGAGCAGTTTCAAGAATAATCTCAGCTCCGTAATCCAGCAGGAACCCCGTATCAGCCGTCGCCCGGTAGTACTGGTACACTGCATACGCAACGTCGCCAGCGATATGGTGCTCACGCTCCATCGTATGCACGTCGATGATCGTTCCTTCCGGATTCACCCACGTTTTCGGAGTAACCTCTTCTCCAGTCTCTGCTGACTCCCATGGAAAGAGCGCTCCAGGTAGATTCTGCTTCCTCGCATTTTTCCGGGCTTCATCCAGTCGGTAATACCGGTACATCAGCAGATTTCTTGCGATACCCGGATATGTGAACGTAAAGAAGGGGAGCACGAAAAGTTCGGTGTCCCAGAAGAAATGCCCGTTGTACCAGCTACTGGTCAGTGCTTTGGGCGCTATGCTGACCTGATCATTGGATCTGCTGCCCGCGATCATCAGATGGTACAGGTTGAACCGCAGCGCTTTCATTGCACCGGGATCGCCGTCGATCACGATATCTGCCGCAGACCACGATTCATCCCAGACATCTGTGTGTGCTGCAAACATTCCGTCAAAGCCGGTGTCCAGACTCTGTTTCAGCGCATCAACTGCCACATCAAGAATATTGCGGGTATCTCCCGGTGGAACGTCGCGGGATGTGCATATCGAGACGATCTTTTCGAAGGTGTAGAGCGTTCCTTTACGGGCTTTAAATCGCACACTTTCGGTTAATTTGCCATCAGCAAACTCAGATGTACGAACAACGCCGTCAACCATCTCGCCACCATTGCTACCATCCCCCTCACCACCGTTATCGCCGCCCCCTATCGAGAGATTCGCTGCATAAGCAACACTGCGTCCGGAATCGTTCAATTTCGCAACCAGATAGCAGATACCGTCTGACTGATCGGCTTCCACAACGCTGTAGTGCGCAACTTCGGTGCCCATCTCCTTTCTTATATTCAGCGTCGATGCATCAATGCTGCTTTCTATGAGAATGTCAACGTCTGAGCCAAGAGCGGTGAAATGAACTTGCATCAGCATAATATGCTCATCAGCCGCACTGAATGCACGAAGCGACCGATACTCATACGGTCCACTCTTCTCCGATCGATAGCTGGTTTTGCGGACAAGCGTTCCGTTTTTCATGTCAAGAACGCGTTCGTGCCCGGTAACCTCCATCTGG
>JAUVEF010000041.1 GCA_030594905.1 Methanosarcinales archaeon | reverse complement strand
CTTGAGGATATCGGGTACATGCCAAGGCTTGCGGTCCTGATTGATACGATGCTGCACAAGATTGGTCTGCACGGGTATGCGATCGTGCCAACGATCCTCTCGCTCGGGTGCAATGTGCCAGGCGTTGCCGCGACACGAATCCTCGAGACAAAGAAACAGCGGTTCATAATGATGACGCTTCTTGCAATCTTCATCCCGTGCGGCGCGCAGATTGGGATCATGCAGGACGTGGTCCCTGACCTGATGGGCTGGATTCTGCTCTATCTGATCATTGGGTACTTCATCTTCGGTTACATCCTGAACAAAGTCATTCCCGGACGGGCGCCTGAGTTTTTGATCGATGTGCCGCCGTACCGGCGACCGATGCTGAGTAATATTGGTAAGAAGGTGGGTGGCAGGGTCAGGGGCTTCTTCGTGGTCGCACTCCCATTCGTCATGCTCGGCTGCGCCATTGTGGGCGTTCTCTACCAGTTTGGCGTCATCCGGTTTCTTGGCGATCTCCTTGCGCCGATCTTCGTCGGCTGGTTCGGCGTACCGGCAGAGACTGCAGGTCCGCTCATTGCTGCGTTCCTCCGAAAAGACCTTGCGGTTGCGCAACTATCCGTAATCGAGATGACGAAGTACCAGATGATCACTGCCGTCGTGCTTGTCTCGATCTACTTCCCTTGCGTTGCAACGTTTGCGATGATGCTAAAAGAAGGCTGGAAAGAGCTGATTGGGGCACTGGCAGTTCTTGTAGTGACTGTCTTCGCTTATGGTGGACTGATACATCTGATAGGAAAACTCCTGGGGGTGGCGTGAGAATGGCTGGACAATCAACATCGCAAACATCGTCATCATCGTCCGCATCGCCGGTTGCTGTCATCTACTTCGCCATACTTGGCATCGTAACAGTGGCAGCCGGACTTACAGACCTGCTCGTAACAGCAAGCGGGAGCGAGTTTGCTTACGGGATCCTTGAGGTACCAAACGACCTCTTCAGAGGCGGATGGGGCGGACTCATTATGCTTTTTGCGGGGCTGTTGTACCTCTCAGGTGTCAGGAACATAGGTGACATCCACCAGTTCGCAAAGGTTACTATGGGAAGCATACTGATCTGGATCATAGCAGGGTGTGACATCTTTGCGAGGATCACGGAATCGATACCAAGCTATTCAGAGGAGACTGGACCATGGTTCAACACGCTTCCGGGCTTTATCGAGGCGTACGCACCGCCTTATGCGCCGGCGGTCTTGCTGTTGCCATTCTCGCTCGTGGTGCTCTACTACATCAGCAAGAGAGCATCCGGGGAAACCAGGGGCGGGAATTCATCGTGAGCAGAATGGAAGAGGTTCTGTCAAGAATCGAGAACGGAACCACCATCGATACGATCGCCAGAGAGCTGGATATGAACAAGTCCACTCTTCTGGCGATGGTCGATTTTTTGGTGGATGAGGGGTATCTGGAGGTCGTGGGCGCGGGATGCTCCTGCGCAACCTCCAGTTTGTGTGAGCAATGCCGCGGCACGAATACCGGTCCTGAAATGGCAATGTATATGCTGACCGTAAAAGGCATAGGCATGATAGAAAGATTGAACTTATAGGTTGCCCTAATACTAATCATGCTGTCCAGAAAAGCAGAGGATTATTTAGAAGCGATCCTCAACATCACAGAGGAGAAGGGGCATGCCCGGATAAAGGATATAGCCACCACCCTGGGTGTAAGACCGCCAAGCGTTGTCGAGATGGTAAACAGACTCGATAAGAAGGGCATGGTCGAATACAGAAAATATGATGGTGTGAAACTGACGAAAGAAGGGAGAGCGATTGCAATAATCGTAAAAGAGCGGCATGATATCATAAAATCATTCTTAGAGATTATAAATGTCCCTGAAAAGATTGCAGACACTGATGCTTGCACAATGGAGCATGAGTTACATGCAATAACAACAACCCAGATCAAAAATCTGGTTATTTTTGTAAAAGACGCACCGGAGTATCCACAGTGGCTTAAACATTTCGAAGACTTCTGCGCAACAGGGGAGCATCCGTGCGCAGGAAAAGAGCCCGGACACAAGACCAAAGCCTAAAATCTGGGAATGGGGGCAAACCGGCACAATTATTGCGTTATCGGTCTATTCCTGCTTAACCTCAACCAGCCGCGTCCAGCTCATACCAAAGTGAGAGATATACGCGCTTCCAAGCATCAGTGTCACCGAGTTCTTTACGAGATGGTCAATCCCGGCAGCAGCGAGCCCGATAGCCGGGTTGATTCCACCTAAACTGAATATTATAGTCAGTGCACCCTCATAAGTCCCTATAGCACCAGGCGTGATCGGAAATATCTTTGTGAGATTTCCAACAGCTATTGCAAGAAATACGAGTGGGATCATAGAGCGCGATATAGTCTCTGAAAAGGCGTTTAATATCACAAAACAGGTGACGGTATCGACGAGCCAGACCAGCAGCGAACCTGCAAGAATGGTGAGAAATGCGCCCGGATTGGTGGACACGCCCGCGATCTCGCGGACAAAACCCATCACCACCCCGCCGATCTTTGTGCGGATCTTCAGGGACAGGATGAGCAGTATGAATGTGACTGTTAGGAGAATCCCTGCGAAGGCAAGGACATTAGTTATCCACCGGTCGATCAGCAATCCGCGAATGCATACAAGGGAAATTGTGCCGATCAGGGCGATCGCGAGGATGTCGAATATACGCTCGACGGCAAGTGATGACAAAGCTGTGGTTAGCTGAACCTTTTTTATCTTCTTAAGCAGGTATGCGCGGGTTATATCACCAATGCGGGCTGGAAGAATCACGTTTGCAGACTGGCTCAATGCGATGCAACCGACCAGAAAGTTCAGGTCATATTTATACCCTGACTGCGCGAGAATCCGCTGGTACCTCATGCCGCGCAGGGGCCATGAGATCAGGTATATCGGTATGGAGAGTGCTATTATTGCAGGGGACGCGGTGCGCAGCGCATCTACAACGTCTTCACTCCCAACCAGTTTCATTATCAGGAACAGGATTAAAACTGCGAGAAACGAGGTTATAATGATGCTGCGTCTTTTTATGTTCATCTAAATCCAAACTCCCGCCGCAACCTGAGAATCGCCAAGCCCATCCCGACCACATCCCTCTTCATATCGACCTTGGTAGAACTACCCGGTCTCCACCTGATCGGAAACTCTGCCACCCGGTATCCGGCTCGCTCTGCCCGGACCAGAATCTCAGTATCCCAGAACCAGTGCTCATCCCTGACCTGATCCAGTAGATCAAGAAGTGCACTCCGCTTAAACGCCTTAAATCCACACTGGTGGTCGTATAATTTTGATCCAAGCATCGTTCGAACCAGAAAATTAAATCCCTTACTTGCAACACCGCGTTTTGCCGATCGCACGGCGTCGCTCTCAGGCATCATGCGCGACCCGGTTGCAAGATCGTATCCACTCCGTATCTGATTGATCAGTTCTGAGAGGTGCGGCATGTCAGTTGCAAGATCAACATCGATATAAACAAGAATGTCGCCGTGGGCTGATTTAAATGCACGATTAAGTGCAGTTCCACGACCTAGCCGCTCATCAGAGTGCAGATGCACCACATAAGGATATTCGGATGCCAGACTCTCAGCAATTTTCTCAGTTCCGTCAGTTGCCCCGTCTTCTGCAATAATAATCTCGAAGGAGGAAGTTATTTTACCTAAAACATCCGCCGTCTCCATTACGGTAGCATTCAGCCTATCTGCTTCGTTGTATGCCGGGAGTACGAGTGAAACCTCGATCGTTCATCACCTTTCTGGTTGTTATGAGCTTGTGTGTGGTATCGGGCATATATAGATTGTCTTGGTAGGCTCGTGTCAGGGTGGCGAAATTGGATTTGACCGAATAACTGATAAGGCATCTGCAAGGAACAGACGGACATGACCGTCCCGGAAAGCCACCCGCGATATCAGTCGCTCCTGATACGGGCGCGTCTGGTTGCAGGTGTCAAGGCGGGCATCACCTCTCAGGAGGGTTTGATCGCACACGGGCGAGGCGAGGCGTTTGACTACCTTCTTGGCGAGCGCACCATCGACTCTGCGGTTCACGCAAGCCATGCAGCCGTCGCCGCGCTGCTTGCTGCAAAGCGCCCCGTGCTCTCTGTAAATGGAAATGTGGCAGCACTTGTGCCAGACGAGATCATTGAGTTGAGCCGGGTTACGGGTGCGCAGATCGAGATAAACCTCTTTTACCGGACCGAGAACCGGGTACGTGCGATCGCGGACCATCTGCGTGCGCATGGTGCACCTGCATCCGAGATTCTTGGCGAGCACCCTGATGTGGCGCTCCCACTTGATCATGCACGATCAAGGGTCTGCGCGGAGGGCATCCATGCCGCAGACGTTGTGCTGGTGCCGCTTGAAGACGGAGACCGGTGCCAGGCGCTTGCCAGCATGGGAAAGTTGGTGATCACAATCGACCTGAACCCGCTGTCAAGAACCGCGGAGGCTGCAACCATCACAATAGTCGATAACGTGGTTCGCGCGATCCCGAACATGATCAGGCTCGCACAGCAGATGGATGGGCTGCCGGACGATCGGTTGAACGAGATCGCTCTGCAGCATGACAACAAAGAGGCATTACAGGATGCAATCAGGGAGATTGTATCACAATAGGCGGGGTACGTGGGAAGTAAAGCCAGGGGAAACAGAGGTTCTTTGATAATTCGCGTTGCATGCACGCCCATGATGGACTATGTATGTTTAGCAGCATCTGCTTTAAAATCACCGATTAAGGAGTCGATCTGAGCCAACTGTTCTATGATGTCGTGAACTTTGGAAAGCTTACCTTGACATCGTGCGGAATATCAGTGGCATTATTCCCGGTTTTACGTCCTTAACAGGTTCTGACTGAAAAGGGTCCATCGCCATGCTCGGGGCGCCCATGAAATTCTGATTGATCCTGGCGGTTATCTCTTCAAATATCATCTTGTAGGCGGTGCAATGTGGGTCAACCCCCTCTATTTCGCCATTGCTTGGTACCATGGCATTGTAAGGACATCCTCCACGGCAATAACTGATGTGGGGGCATTCTTTGCATTCCTGGTCCACATAGTCCTTGAACTTGTGCATACGCGCCCATGCATCAGATTTGGCAAGGTCTTCCATCGCAGGGTGATCATAAACACTGCCCATCACATACTCTGGCATACCCACAAAGCGGTAGCAAGGGTATATGCTCCCGTCAGGTCCCACTGCAAAGGTACTATCCATGCAATCCACGTAGGTGCAGACCGTGCCACGGCGTGTGAAGACGCATTTGCACAGATGGTCGATATTCATAACTTCAATCTTGTCCATATTCTCCAGATATTTATCCAGAAGGAAAATCAGCAGTTCCCCATACTCTTTCGAATCAAGCACCCAGTCATCAGAGCTTTCATCACGTAAGGATGGCAGCGCAGGGTGCAATTTAAGAGTTAGCCCATTTTCCAGGAAAAAATTGAAAATATCTTCTTTAAGCTTTACGGATTGTGCAGTGAATGTGCAGATGAATCTCACATCAAGACCATTCTCTCTGGCAATTTTATAGCCCTGCATGGTCTTATCATAGTATCCAACGCCTCTCTGCTGGTCATTAAGCTCCTTTGGACCATCGAGGCTGGAACCGATCGGGATATTATACGCAGCCAAAATCTGTGCTAATTCTGGAGTCATCTTCCAGAGGTTGGTCTGCAGGGCAAAAGCCGGTTGCAGATGGCTTGCACCCTCGGCTAATAACGGCAGCGCTTCCCGGTAAAAATCCGCGCCGGCAAGGAGCGGTTCCCCGCCATGGAATGTGAAGGTGACCTGGTCATCTCGGAAGTCTTTGAGCCATGTAACCACTTCTTTGATGGTTTCAATGCTCATTATCGGGGAGTTTTCCTCTGAACTCCAGCAATAACTACAATTCGAAGGACAGCCCAGTGTTGGGATTAGCATTACGTGAAAAACCATAATAACACCTCTTTAAATCTCATTTTAGCCATGTTTTAACCTTCGCCATAGTACTAATAGTTTTCCTGCATTGGGGTGGTCACATTGTGCGGGGTCAGCTCAAAACTCCGGTTTTCCGGATATCCAAAAACCCGGGGGAGCAGTCAGCACCAGACTCGAATCGAAAACACCTTCAAAACCACGCCAACACCATGGTGGCGTGGCAGCCCCTCACGCTGGCACAATTCATCTACGTGATGCCCGGCAACGCGAATTGTCAAAGCATCACCGGTCTTTATCCAGCAACAGCTGTTCACACCGCTTTAGATCCTGAACCGTGTTCACATTCAGCGCAACCTCGGTCTCAGGAAGAATCAGGTTAAAATCGGGTTGCTCCTCGTTAATTAAGCTACCATCAAGGATATTGATGCCGCACGGGACGATCAACTCGCCGTCACGATTGAATACTGCAGTCGGACGCTGCCCGAGTTTTGTACAGACATAAAGTGGGGTGTGAACTGAAAGTGCAGGCTCTTCTCGCTGGTCGTATGCCGAAACAACCCTGTCAATCAGTTCCGGCGTGACAAGCGGAAGATCAGACATGACAACGAGCGCAGGCGCCCCGATGCCCGCCGCCTGTATCCCGTGAACCATGTCGCCCACATAACCGAGACCAGGCGCCGGGATAACCTCGACATCATCACGCGCCGCCAGATACTTTCTGGTCTCTGGCACGCTTGGTGACGTCACAACAAAGATGCGCTCGATTGACGTGCTGCGCTTGAGCGTATTGATCATATAATCGATGAGCGGCATCCCGCGGAGTTCAACCATCGGTTTCTCGCCGCTCCAACCGTTCGTAAAGAACCTGCTTCCAACGCCGCCAGCCATCACCACTGCATGCATTTCCCCGGGTCACCTCTTGCTATTCTTGCCCTTCTCACCCTTCCCGCACTCGCTGACGCGGTTAAAGAGATCGACGTGGTATTTCACCTGGCAACAGTGTTCGATCTGGGTCGTCACCACGTACGCCTCCTCAAGGACCATTCCAACAGCGATCGTGCCGTGCCCGTGTATGATCACGCCCTTATGTTCACGCAAAAGTGGGGCAGCGTTCTCCGCGAGGTCTGAGGTGCCGATGCCGCCTGTTACGATCGGAATCTCATGTAAAAAGTATATGCCCTCACTATCGACGGGCACGATTGGCGAGTCCGCGATCAAAGACTCGATCACCGCATACGGGCAGTGCGCATGTATGATCGCAAGCGCCGATGTATTCTGGTATATGGCACGGTGCACGATCGTTTCGGACGACGCTATCAGGTCCATGCTTGATGATTCGGAGATCCCGACCTCGACCACTGCGTCCTGATCTATCTCATCAAGCGCCGATCCGCTGCGGGTGATCAGCATCGTATCTCCGGTGCGGATGCTGATATTGCCGAAATGTGATTCGACAAGCCCGTATTCTACAAGTTTCTTTCCGAATCGCGAGATCTCTTGCCACATGGTTACCAGGTTATTCCATCCTCAAATCTTGCGTTCATCGATAACAAAACCATGCGGTGTATGAATAAAACAGTTTCCTCAAAACCTTAAACAGTCTTCAAATTTCCCGCCATCGCAATCTAAAATCGACCTCGACAGTTTCCTTCAGATTAGTCTTGCCCCGCCAAAACCAATCCCACTCCGTCCCACACTGCCAAACTCGGAAAGTACTGACTCAATCGTGTTAGTTGCACTGTCGGCACTGTCGGCATCGTCTTCGTGTCTTTCCGGGATATCGACCGCAAAGACCACGTCGCCAAGCATCGCCTGGCTTGCCATGCCGCCTGCCGCCTCGACCGCCTGCACTGCATCAGACACGGCATCGCTCATCAGCCCGGTTTCAACGGCAAATCGCTTTGACTGGCGCATAAAATTCTCAAACGTTGGTTTCTTCAATAATTCTCGCAACGCGCCTCGTCCAACAGGATTGATTCGGTTAGTAGTGCTCTCGTCTTCGAGCAGTTCTTTTGTCGAGATCTTATCGAAGACCACCCAGAACACGTTCCTTTCACCGGTGTATATCTGGTTCAATCGTGCTGATGCACCCGCCGTGCGCCTGATGACGACGCCCCCAAGTGACTGCGCCACAACATCACCAAGCCCTGTCATGTTCTCGACCTCCGCTATGTGAGCGACCCGGGTCAGTTGGCTGGCGGTCTGATTGAGTTGCAGAGCTTGGTTGAGCGCAAGCGCTGTGCCAAGTGCATACGCGCCGCTTGCCCCGAAGCCTGCGCCGATTGGAATATCCGATCTGCTCCGGAATGAACATGCGCAGGATGTCAGTTTCGAGACCACGGACTGCACGACAGGGATGTTGCCTGGCATATTGTCATGACTGGGGACGCTGGCACTGGTGACGACCCCTGACTGGAGGGTCACCCCGCAACCAAGCGAAC
>JAUVEF010000207.1 GCA_030594905.1 Methanosarcinales archaeon | reverse complement strand
AGCGCCAAAGATACTCGCAATCACCGGGACCCCTGCCGCGCTTGCTATCTGTAGCTCTTCGCGATACTGGTGGTAACCTGGATTTGGCAGCCCAAGCGCGTTTAGAAATCCACATTCAGTCTCAATCATGCTTGGGTTCGGATGTCCTGCTTTTGGATCACATCCGATGGATTTTGTGACAACTGCACCCGCACCATTGCGCGCAACTCGCAGTAACGATGCACCCGTGGTTCCGAGGATTCCCGCGGCAAGCAGCGTTGGGTTTTTCAGTGTTAATCCGGTTATAGTTATCATGGCCAATCAGTATATGATGTAATATCTTATGGGTGTTTCTATGGGCGATCTCTATGAATTTATTTACACGATGATTTATCATGCCTGGAGATCATAAATTCAATTTCTCAAAGATATTTTCCACTGTAACGTGGATGTTGATCAAAAAGTATATATAGACCCCATTTCAAAAAGTAAGTACATAGCAACACCATGCATTAATATGGTCACGGAATAGTGGTCTATTCTGTACATCGTTATGTGCTTGGTGTCGGTGCATAAAATCGAATACGCACCGATTAGTTGTGAACCAAATCAGACCACAAAAGGAGATACAAACAAATGGCAAAGAAAATAATACCGTTGGCTCCAGTTGAGCGGCTTATACGAACTGCATCAGATGGGGACATTCGGGTCAGCGAATCGGCACGCGGTGCCCTGACCGAAGTGCTTGAAGATATCGGTATAAAGATTGCTAAGGAAGCGATCATCGAGACAAAGCACGCGGGTAGGAAGACTGTCAAAGCAGAAGACATCAACAGGGCGATTGAAATTCTGAAAATGTGAGTTTTCAGTGATTTCATAGCCAAAGCTGAACATTCACCGCCCAAAAGCGTAAAATTATCTTTCGGGCGGTCTCATTTTCTTTTTTATGGAGTATCATGAACAACAATCTCACACACGAGGAACTTAAGAAACACAGGCAGGCTGGAAGAATTCTCGCAGAGGTGCGTGAGAAAACAGCGAAGAAAATAACAGTGGGGGCAAATATCCTCGAAACCGCCGATTTTGCAGAGGATTTGATACGCAGTCTCGGTGGACAGCCAGCATTTCCGTGCAATCTCTCGAGAAACGAGGATGCCGCACATTACACGCCGGGTGCGGACGACACCTCGGTGTTTGGCGAGGATATGGTAAAACTCGACATCGGCGTACATATCGATGGCTATATCGCAGATGCAGCCGTGACGGTCGATCTTTCCGACCACCCTGAACTTGTAGAGGCGTCAAAAGCCGGGCTTGCGGCGGCAATCGACCTGATTCACGCGGGAATCAATACCGCCGAGATTGGGGCGGCTATCGAGAACGAGATCTGCGAGTTTGGGTGCAAGCCGATCGCAAACCTCACGGGGCATGGGCTTAGGAGATATCTCACACATGCCCAGCCAAGCATCCCGAATATCCCCGTACGCGGCGGAACCGTACTTGCCGAGGGGCAGGTGGTCGCAATCGAGCCGTTTGCAACGTATGGTGCGGGCAGGATCCGGAACACTCAGCGGTCCGAGATCTACCATCTTGTAACCGAAAATCCGCCGATTCCGCGTATTCCCCGGGCAAGGGCACTGCTCAAGGAGATGCTGGAATACAAGACACTTCCGTTTGCGAAGAGGTGGTTTTCCGGAGATAAGATTGATTTCACATTCCTGAATTTGGAAAAATCCGGGGTGATCGAGTCTTATCCGGTTTTGACGGAAGTTACGGGTGCGCTTGTGTCACAGGCGGAACACACCGTGATCATTACCGCTGACGGCTGTGAGGTTACTACCGGATGATGCCAGATGACCTCATCTCCATAGCAGACATGACACGCGAGGAGATCCTGCAACTGCTCGATCTCTCTGCCGAATTGAAAGAAAAACGTGGCAAACACCAGGCACAGACTTCGCTCGCGGGCAGGAGTCTTGCAATGATCTTTGAGAAGTCGTCCACCCGTACGCGGGTCTCCTTTGAGGTCGCGATGACCGAACTCGGCGGACATGCGCTATATCTAAATTCTGATGATCTCCAGCTCGGGCGTAGCGAGACGATCTGCGACACCGCGATGGTGCTTTCACGATATGTACATGCGATCATCGCACGGGTTTACAGCCATGAAACGGTACGTGAACTTGCGAAATGCGCAGATATCCCGGTGATCAACGCACTCTCCGACGCAGAGCACCCTTGTCAGTTGCTTGCCGATTTACTCACGATTAAGGAGCGCAAAGGTGATTTTCAGGGCTTGCATGTCGCGTGGATTGGGGATGGGAATAATGTCTGCAATTCGTTGATCCTTGCAAGCGCGATCACTGGTATGCGCCTTTCGGTAGCATGCCCTGCCGGATACACGCCGGATCCGGCTATGGTTGGGCGTGCCAGAGAACTTGGTGGTGATGTCGTGGTCACGCACGATCCTGTAGTGGCTGCGTCAGGGGCTGACGTG
>JAUVEF010000093.1 GCA_030594905.1 Methanosarcinales archaeon | reverse complement strand
GTCCGCGTCTCAGGATCCATCGTCGTCTCCCAGAGCTGCGACGGGTTCATCTCACCGAGACCTTTGTACCGCTGCACAGTGATGTTGTCTTTCCCGATCTCCGCCCGTATCGCGTCCAGTTCCTCGTCTGAAAACGCATACCGCCTGACTTTCCCTTTCTTGACCTGATAGAGTGGCGGCTGCGCGATGTAGACATATCCCGCCTCGATCAATTCGGGCATGTAGCGGTACAGAAACGTCAAAAGCAGCGTTCTGATGTGAGATCCGTCAACATCAGCATCGGTCATAATCGATATCTGGTGATACCTCGCCTTCTCAATATTAAACTCATCCCCGATCCCGGTTCCAAACGCGGTGATCATCGTCCGGATCTCGTTGTTGCGCAGGATTTTATGGAGCCTCGCCTTCTCAACATTCAGAATCTTACCCCTGAGCGGCAAAATCGCCTGAAACTTCCTATCCCGTCCTTGTTTTGCCGAACCGCCCGCGCTGTCGCCCTCCACGAGGTATATCTCACTCTTTGCCGGATCCCGCTCGGAGCAATCAGCCAGTTTCCCGGGCAGACTCCCAGATTCAAGCGCGGTTTTGCGCCGTGTAAGCTCCCGCGCTTTCTTTGCGGCCGACCACGCTTTGGCTGCCTCTATTATCTTTTCTATTACCTTTTTTGTTATTTTCGGGTTCTCTTCGAAAAATTCATCGAGTCCCTCACCAACAAGCGACTGGACAAGTCCTTTCACCTCGATGTTCCCGAGTTTCATCTTGGTCTGACCTTCAAACTGTGGACTTGCGAGTCTCACGCTGATTACCGCGGTCAGACCCTCAAGCGTGTCCCTTCCGCTGATATCGCCGTTTTTCACGAGGTTGTTCTCCTTCGCATACTTGTTGATCGACCTTGTGAGTGCGGTCTTGAAGCCGCTCAGATGAGTCCCGCCTTCCTTTGTGTTGATGCTGTTCACGAACGAGAGGACGTTATCCGAGTATCCCTCATTGTACTGGATTGCAATCTCGATATCGGTGTCGTCCTTCTGTTTCTTGAAATATGCAGGATTGTGAAGCGTGCTTTTATTTTCGTTCAGGTACTCGACAAACGACCGGATCCCACCGTCAAACTGATGCGCATCCTCCGATTCAGAGTATGGCTCGCCCCGCTCGTCCCTGATTGTGATCCGCACGCCGTGGTTAAGATATGCAAGTTCACGGAGACGTTTTGAGAGCGTATCAAAAGAGAACTCAGTCTCTTCGAAGATTCTGGGGTCGGGCTTAAATGTGATCGCGGTCCCTGTGCGGTCAGTCTCCCCTATGACTTTTAGATCGTACTTCGGAGCGCCCCGCACGTATTCCTGGGAATGGACACTTCCGTTCTTGTGGATCTCGACGCGTAGCCACTCAGATAGCGCGTTCACGACGGAGACGCCAACGCCGTGTAGACCACCGGAGACCTTGTACGTACTTTTATCGAATTTTCCTCCGGCATGGAGCACGGTCATCACGATCTCGACAGCGGGCTTTCCGTAATCCTCAATTATGTACACCGGAATCCCTCTGCCGTCATCAGATACCGTTACAGAGCCATCCCGGTTCAATGTTACCGCAATTTCGGTACAGTACCCTGCCATCGCCTCGTCGATGCTGTTATCGACGACCTCGCTCACGAGATGGTGCAGCCCGACAGGTCCGGTGCTTCCGATGTACATCCCAGGCAGGGATCGCACCGCTTCAAGCCCGTCCAGCACCCGGATCTGCTCTTCGTTCTCCATGTGGTATTATCGCTGCGGGAGGTCGTAAAGTTATTGGATAGTCCGGACCACCCAGGATCCAAACATATCTATTATTTCCGGATTTGATAAGGTCGTGGGACTGATTATCGAAGCTGGTGCACATAGAGGTGGATGGCATATACGGAGATAGTGCCAGAACCCCGCGTCAAACCTCGCTCCTCTTCGATCCACCCCACTTAATACGCCATCCAAACATGTTTTTTGCCAGCGCAACACTTCCACAGAGCGTGATCAACCAGACATGCCCCACCAATCCGACTGTCCGGACAATAACGCTGCGTAAACCATATTTCCCACACAGACGCACCCCATACAGTGGCACAACCGGTGTAGCAAGAAACGCTACGAACGGCAGGGATAACGCAAGGAACCATGCCAGTTTCTTTGACACGGAAATTTGCGCGGTGATAAACGATGACAAGTACGTGCGCATCCCCTGACACGCTCCGGACAACCATCTAACACGCTGATTGAACAAATCTCTGATGGTGGATGGTGCTTGCTCACCGACCCTTGTATTCTGTGAAAAACCGCCGGTAAAACCTGAGAGATACGCTCTCTGGGTGAAATCAAGATCTTCGCAGGATGCTGACTCGTTCAGATGATCGAATTGATGATCCCTCATGATTTTGATATTTAAAACGCCGATCATGCCGTTGAACTGGTTAAACCCATCGAATCGCTCAAACATCAGGTATACATCAGAAAAAAAGCAATATTCTGCGGCAATAGTCTTTGTTATGATATTTTCGTCCTCGTTTGTGATGAAACGTGCGCCGCTTGCGATGATCACGTTCTTGCTTGACCGCAGCAGGCGTGCACACTCGATCAGAAAATTTCGGTCAGGACGACTGTCCACATCAAAGAGTGCAACATAATCCGGCGCATTTCCCGGCGCCTGCTTACACATATCAAGAGCGTCGTTGATCGCGCCGGCACGGCGCCCCCGGGTGCTTTTGCGTGTGATCACTGCAACCGGCACCCCCCCAAGGAATTTCAGTCGATCATCGGTTTCATCCGTGATATCAAGAACATAAATGACCCGGACATCCATATCTCCATTTTCAAGACTTAATATGCAATCTACAGATTTTTTAAGTACTGATATCGGTTCATAGTGTGCTACCGGTACGATAACATCCAAGCGTTCCATATTTTATCAGTTTAATAGCAAAGTGACGATATCTTTGCCATACATTTCACTTACGACAAGATTCAGCACGATTCCGATGATCGCTCCTGTGATCAGACTGGTAATGATCCGAATCTTAATGATAAGGACCGCAGCTATGATTATTGACACGATCAAACCAATTCCCGAACCGGACCCGATCATACTTAGAAGACCAACCGATCCCGATATAAGCCCAAGCATCACCGAGACTGCGTTTATCCCAAATATAATTCCTATTATCACGCCGATTATTGTGAATGTGTTGCCAGACATGACGCCACCCAGCCTCAATTCAGATGCACCCGGTCCCCTGTTGCCATGTAGATCACGTCTTCGCAGAGGTTCACGGCATGATCGCCAATGCGCTCGAGATACTTCGAGACGAAGAGCAGGTTCGAGATGCTGGCAAGCTTCTTCGGATCCTCGACCAGATATGTCAGCAGTTCCCTGCGCACCTGATCATAAAGCCCATCGACAATGTCGTCCTGCTCAGCAGTCTTGTATGCAAGGTCACTATCCGAATCATGAAACGATTTGATCGCGGAGGCAAGCATCTCTCGCACTATATCAGACATGCGCGGAATGTCGATTAAGGGTTTTACGTGCGGTTCGCCCTTCGTATATATCGTGACCCTTGCGATATCAACGGCAAGATCCCCCATCCGTTCAAGATCGATCTGTATCTTGAGTGCTGTTGCAATCGTGCGCAGATCGACTGCCATCGGCTGCTGGAGCGCAATCAGTCGCAAGCATAACTTCTCGATATCACACGCAAGATCATCCACCACCCCGTCCCGCTTGATAACCGACTGCGCTAGCGACATGTCATGGGTTTTGAGCGAAACGACCGCTTCATTGATGAGCAGGTCAACCGCGCCACCCAGTTCTATGATATGTTCTTTTAGTTTTTCCAGTTCGTGTTCGTACTGATTCCTAACCATTGTAACCTCTTATGTAGATGATGTTATATTACTCTGCTTGTCAAATGGATGGTTCTCGGGTCATCCGGCAGCCCCCCCACACCCAATCTAGCCATTCACACGTCCAGTTTACCATCCATATACTGCGCGACGGCGTCGCGGACTGTGCCGACTGCATCAATCACGCTCCGGATGCCGGCAGCATCGAGCACCGGGACCGCGTTTGGTCCAACATGCCCGGTGACCACGACACTAACACCCTTTTCAGCGACAGTCTGCGCCGCCTGGACCCCTGCCCCGCCAGAAGCGTCTGCGCTCTGGTTGGCTACTGCCTCATATTCCATTGTTTCAGGGTCAACGATTATGAAATACGGGCACCGCCCAAATCTTGGATCCACGGGCGAATCCAGTCCGGGACCGGTTGAAGTCACACATATCTTCATAATATTATTCCACCTCTACCATTTCTTTTACTCGATCAACGATCGCCTCAAAAGCGTCCGCAGCTTCTGATTTATGCCCAAGCACAAATGGAATTCCACTATCACCGGATTCAACGATCTTCGTCTCGATCGGTATCCTGCCAAGGAACGGCACGTCCATATCGGTAGCAGAATTCTCACCACCACCAATTTTGAACAGGTCAATCACTTCGCCGCAGTTTGGACACTTAAATCCACTCATATTCTCGATGATCCCGATTATGGGCATACCAATCGCTCTTGCAAAGCTCACAGACTTCCTCGAATCCAGCAAAGCCACATCCTGTGGTGTGGTGACGATAATCGCCCCGTCGATATCGGGAATCAACTGTGCAACGCTCAAAGGCTCATCGCCGGTTCCCGGAGGGAGGTCGACGATCAGATAATCCAGATCACCCCAGAACACGTCCGAAAGGAACTGTTTGATCGCACCCATCTTGAGCGGTCCTCTCCATACGACAGGGGTGTCCTTGCTCTCGAGCAGGAATGCAAGCGACATAACCTTCAGTCGCGGGGGCACAAGGACGGGAGATATACCATCCTCAGCGACGTCCGGACGCAAGTCATCTATTCCAAGCATTTTAGGGACATTTGGTCCGTGTATATCGGCATCCATAACGCCCACCTCATACCCTTGCGTTGCAAGAGTGAGTGCAAGATTAATAGCAACGGTGGTCTTGCCAACGCCGCCCTTCCCGCTCATAACCATTATTTTGTGCTTCACATTCGCCATTCGCTCTTTCAGGCGGTTATCCTGTTCCACATTCGGTCCCATATTATTTCCTTCGTTCATTGTTCTCACCTATGTTATCATAGCATCATTCTAATACCCACACCCACCTCTGCCGCCTCCGACATAGCCGCGATCACCATCTGCACTGTGTAGATTTGTGCTTCCACATTTCGGACAGTTTTGTGGTCTTCGTATGCCATG
>JAUVEF010000197.1 GCA_030594905.1 Methanosarcinales archaeon | reverse complement strand
CACCTACGCGGTCTCGGTATTCGACACGAACCACTTCATCACAAGAGACCTCGAACTGTCAGGAACCATCACCGGATACAATGATGTCACGCCAAAACTCGGTGCCAAGAAACTCGTTGCGACGGGTGACGGAAAACCGGTCGTGTGTGCGTGGAGGTACGGGCTTGGGCGGGTCGTTTCGTGGAGCACTGATAACGGCAACCAGTGGAGTTCCTCGCTCTACACCGAGAACAACTCGCAACTGATCTCGTCCACGATCAACTGGGCGATCGGCGATCCGAGACCGGAAGTTGGCATGGTGATCGAGGCAGACGACATATTTTTCGGCGAGAGTTCCCGGATCACCATCATCTCTGATACCATGCCAAGCCTGAACTTTGGCGGAAGTTCGCTCGATATATCGAGGATCGCTGAAAACACGTACACGACAGAGATCGATCTGGGTGAGCAGGGTGTTTATTATCTCTCTGATTATGGGATCGCTGTGAACTATCCGCTCGAATACAGGGATGTCGGGATGAATCCGGATGCGGAGAAGACCATCCAGTCGTACGGCGGGAGGGTCTACAACGAAAGCGAAGTTGGGATGCTCTGCAATGATGTGCGGCGGAAGTCTGTGCGGACTGTGTGCGAACGACTGGATCAGAAGATACCGTTTATCCTTGCAGCGCTTGTGCTCTTCCTGCTTGAGGTGATCGGTCGAAGGGTGCGGGAGATTATGAGGAATAAGGATGAATGAGTATAGCAACACCGGTTTTTCACAATTCGCCTTTGGCGTGGTCAGCAAATCCAAAAGGGCGGGCTTTAGAAACATATATATAAGCGCGACGCGAGAGGAGTTTGTAAGAATGAACACGATAGATCAGAAACTGACTCATGACTTATACACACTGGCAAAACCATTCACAGATGTTGGTTTGTATGATTCGACCACAACGTTTTTTAAGGGTCTGATTCAGGACGTGATCGAGCATAAGATCAGTCATTATAAACACATCGCAAAAAAATTCGAGAGAAAATACGGGATGGAGTTTAGCGATTTCTCTAAGAAGTTGGAGCAGGGAGCTGCGATAAAGGAAGAAGATGACTGGATGGAATGGGGAGCTGCGATAAATATGCTCGGCGCATGGGCAGAGACCGCGGAGACTATATCCCATAGTTGAATATCACTTTCAGGTAGCCTTCGAGTACCTTTATCTGTCCGTAAGATTATAGCCTAATTTAATGCAACGCAATATATTGAAGGTATTGAAACGATCAAAGGTTGTTGCTAAAATTATATCAGTTGATTTTGATGGTACTGCGGGTTATTCAAGATTGAAGATCCGCGCCAAACTCACCAATGGCTGGCAGTTTCAAGTGTGGGAACATGAAACGCCGGTTGCAAGACAGTATGCATACCATGTTTTTGATGCCGATGCTATGGTTATGCGGTGGGACAATGCACCCCATCACAGAGATATCTCGACATTTCCATATCATAAACACATGGGCGAAGAGATTGCCGAGTCAGAGGAGATGCAAATCAGCGATGTCTTGGCTGAACTGGAGAAAATGATATAGACGGCTGCACCCGACTCCACGCCCCTTCCAAAAAGAGATCACATAATCCTTGGAGCCTTGAAAAACCCATCCTTCACCTTTGAAGCGTTTGCAAGCGCTGTGTCCTGTACTATGATATGTGTGCCGCGAAATGTCGGTTCGCCATGGCAGATGGCGGGGTTGGCTACGATGCAGCGTCCTGATGTTTTGTTTCCATGAATTACCTCTTGATTGTGCTTTGGTGATCGTTCTCATGCCAGACCAAACAGTCTCCGCAGCCGGTTCGCCACTTCATCCTGCATTCGGGGCGACAATTCCCCTAATTCCCGCCGAACCAACGCAGTCGTGACCGTCATCAGACGGTGCAGCACTGATGCGTAGACGTCACTCGTAACCCAGTCATGACGAAGTCTGCCTGCCCTGAATTCAGTATCAGGTCGGTTTCCAGTAGATCGGCTGGTGTTCGGCTGCTGACAAAAGCCATGATAACGTGGCGATGCGGACCGACGGGATCGGTCAGGCAGACTGTGGGTCGTACCTTGGTCGCCCTGAAGATCATCGAACGGAAAAGGCACCAGAACGACTTTACCTCTTATCATAGAACGGTTCCCCATCGGAAAGTGTGTAGATGTCCTCTTCAGGATCTTTCAGGAAATCGAAGGCGGGGTTGGCGGCTGCTGCTTGGAGCCATTCAGTCTCGCTTATGTCAGAGTCTTCGGGCAGCAGGTGACTTACGCGAACCCGAGTTGGTCCAGTGATAGGTAGCGTTTCGTCCAGAACAAGATGATGCGGGGCATCGATCGTTCCTATTGTTTCAATGGCTTGTGTTGCGGCTTGCATTTCTGGTTTTCTTTCCTATTTTATGAGTATTAATCCAATCTTTCCAGTACTGTCGTTTTATTCATCTTCCGCCACTTCAATCTCTTCATCTGTCAGCCCATACAAATCATAAACCAGTTGGTTAATCTGCGCATCAACAATCTTTATCTGTCGTTCGTAAAGCTCTTTATCTTGCTCCATTCTCACCCCGTGATGTTTCTTCTGGAGTTCAAGCATGTTATCCCCTATCTACTCCTCAAATAATCTTCAACTGGCAGTTCCACATCCTTTAGAATCTTCTTGATCAATCCTCTTGGCAGCTTTTT
>JAUVEF010000145.1 GCA_030594905.1 Methanosarcinales archaeon | reverse complement strand
TCTCCGGAAATCGGATACTCGTCCAGTCCGCCAATGATCTCGTGAATCTCAACACCCGCGCTCGATAGATCGCGCAGGATATCTTCTGCATACCCCCGCACTCGCGGAAGACCGACGTCCGTGCTCAGATTTGCGATATTGACGATTTTGGAATCAGAACCGATCTGCTCTGCAACCTCGCAGACCGCAAGCGGTATGTCAGCAAACATGTATGCAGTCTCTTTCTTCGCATTCAGTATGTTTATACAGTTTTTCCCGGCTGTTAGCAATTCAAGGACATGTTCTGCGACCCTGTATTTGGTGTCGCCGCGGGATGGTTCGAGATATGCCTTGCTTGCTGCCCCGTGTCTCTGTTCGAGCGCGGTCGCCTCTTTGAGCAGGATCTCCTGTCGTTTTAGCTCGACATCATCAATTATACCGACATCCCGGGCTGCTTCGAGCGTCATAATCACTCCATGTGTGTTCTCATGGTACCCGGCATGTACCTCGACCACGATGACCGGAATATCAGTGTTGACGTCCTCAATCGCCTGATGAAGGTCTTCCCCTATGATCATACTGGTACATGTCCCGACGATTCCAACGCGCTTTGGGTGCCAGAGGTCAATCACCTTCTCAAGCATCGACGCGAGCAGTTCACGCCCGCCAAAGACAAAATCGGTATCATCCATTGCCGTTGTGACCACCCGCAAATCATCCTCCTCAAGGAGGCGGGCATGCTTGAACGAGCAGCCGGGCGGACCGTGCAGGATCGCCACATCAGTGTCCAGATCGCGCAACGTGTACAACGCAGCGACGATCGCACTCGGACGCGGGTGCATTATCTTGATATCGTCCATTGTGCCTAACCTTGGTACCGATTGTATTAATATTTGCTATTCCAAGCAACTATTCTGACCCGGCAGACCACAGATCACCTACCCGGATGCACCAGACGCGCTCCTCCTGCGCACCGCACAAGCGGCTTTGCGATATGCCGTCTTGCGCACGGCGGTACCTCGTACCAGCCCGTGTTGAGATCCCGCTCGACTGGCGCCCGGTCAGGCGCGCTCGATGTGCCCCCACATTGCTTGCATCGATAACCCTGCCCAACGCCAGCCGACTTCATGCGTCTGCCACATGTGCACACAGGATTTGTAACGTTATATCCGGCAGCCAAATGCTCGATCTTTATCTTTTCGAGGTGGACAGTTTCGTTGCTGACGCTTCCGCACACAACAACAATGTCCCCGGCTATCAGTTTCCGGACAGTGTCCCGAAAGTTTTTTGTTGGCTCAAATGCTGCACAATCGATCGTTTTTCCTGATTTGTCTGCTATTTTGAAGATTACGTGCCCGCCATGAATTGTCCGCGGCGGATCGCATACCGTTCCGTCCAGAATGTATGAACATCCATCCTTTACCTGATCTATCGACAGTCCCGCCCTCATAAGATGCATATCGGTTCCCTGGTTTGTCCGAAATATAACGGCGCGTTCAGCAGGTTCTGACCTGATGCAGTTGAACGCATCGAGAACGCCATCCACCTCGCCGCGAATCCCAAATAATACGGGGTCGTTTCCGTGCGGTACGCAAACTACCGTATCATTTGCGATATCGACGGTATCCCATGTTCTCGGGTATGTTTGCAGGTCTGCTTCCCTGATACTATCTGCATCAACATCCCTGGGTATACCAGCGCTGGCGCGACCCGGCTCCCGGTATGCAATCAGCTCGAAGGTGTGATCAGGAATGCCATTTAGTGCGATGCCCGCTGCTGCGAGTGCGCCGATCAGACCACGCCCGTTCTTGAATTCGTGAGAATCGATCTTGTGCGTTTTGATCAGACGTTTCGCATCATCTATCTGGAGAATATCCTGTATCGCACGTCCTGCAAATGATTTCAGGTCGCCTCTCATGCCCTCCGGTGCACCATTTAGAAATACCACACCAGGATTTGTGTTTTCATCCGATAATTTTGATTGGTCTGCTACTTCATCCAGAACTATTTTTTTTGCGGCATCCAGCCGGCTATCATCAATCTCAATTTTGAGCGCGATCGCACCGTTTCCCCGGGTTTTGTACTTTATGTTTGGGTTCAGTCGAATTAAAAGCGGGTAATCGGCAAAAGTTCCGTATTCTTGCAGTTTTTCTATCAGCACTGCTGCAAGATATGTTGTGCAGCCGCCTTCGGTTCGTGAGTCGGTGTCATCGATTCCAATAATCATCATGCTTGATCAATCTCTGGCTATGCGAAGATGTTAATATAGCTGTTGCCATGTTATGCAAATGGCTGGTGACATCATTCAACCAAAATACACAGACGGCTTGGTGCATGTAGTCGTTCAGGACGTGCAGACAAACGAGGTCTTAATGTGTGCGTACATGAACGAAGAAGCATTCAAACTGACGCAGGAGACAAATATAGCACATTACTGGAGCAGAAGTCGACAGAAGCTCTGGAAGAAGGGTGAAAGTTCAGGACATTTCCAGAAAGTGCAAGAAATCCTGATCGACTGTGATTGCGATGACTTGCTGCTCAGAGTTGAACAGATCGGTGGAGCGTGCCATATGGGGTACAGATCATGCTTTTATCGGAGCATTGATGGCGAGGTCGTCGGCGAGAAGGTATTTGATCCAGATGAGGTATACTAAAGTTCATTCACAGTATCTTTAGATGATCTCCGGCGTTTTAGTCCAATATACTCGCCAAATTCTTGAATATATGCAAGCAGTCCGGCGATTGTAAACATTGCAACGAAGTTCAATATCTTTTCGCGTGTTTTTCATGCCGACTGAGTTACTTCTCTGCAAGTTTTTGCAATATCTGCACCATATACGCTTGTTGTGAGTTTTTTTGCTCATCCATGAAAGTGTCGAACTTCAAGTTCATCGCGTAAATACCGGTATTGATATCGGGTAGTATGCACACAATTTCCATGACATCAGGAAACACGCCCAACAGTTCAACACAATTATCCGGGCTTTCTGCCGATGTCCGATATTTCAACAGTTCCAAGTTTTAAAAACTCTGGTGGTAGATTTAGATCGGTGTCAGCGACGATCTCGTTTTGCATGAACTGTTCGATGTTGACAACAGAATGGTGTTCGCGTCTGTACCGCATGGAAAAATTTATCCAGCGATTCAACCGAACCACCGCAAAGCATCTTCACGCTTACATGAAAAAAGAAGAACGATGAAGGGAACGATTTCCCTTCATTTATTCACGTGTTCGGTTATTCTCTTCGATGCAGCACCAGATACACCGCTGCAAGCAATCCCGCGATCATGGAGACTGCTCCAAATCCAGGAGTCTTCTTGATGGGGTCTGTACCCATTGGCGTTTTGGTGTCTGTTTCGTCTGCTGTTGCTGTCTCTGTAGGCGTCACTGCGTCGCCGTCATCCGATGTGGTCACTGGTGGTTCAGTGGCATCGGTTGGTGCGGAGGTTGGAGTATCCTCTGGTGTTGGGGTGGGAGTCGGTGTTTCACCCCATCCTGGTGGGTACGTGCCATCGCCACTATTGCCGGATCTGACGCCATCGGCATCACTCGCCAGTGCGGGAGCCATTCCACCAATAGAGAAGGCATCGACACGGTATGTGGCAGCCTCGACGGAACCATTCGCTGTAGCAACCGAGACCTCTATGTGAGCACCATGTTGCACACCTGTGGCCGATAGATCAGCCGTCCACCAGCCAGAGGTATCGCAATTCACTACTATAAATTTGTCGTTCGCAGTAATCGTGACTGCACTACCATTACCATCCTCTACATGCCCATAGACCACAACCGGAGGACCTGGCGGGATAGTATCTGGCGGGATAGTATCCGCGCATGCAGGCAGTACAGAGATTGATAAAAAAACTGTGAGTATAAGAATACCCACAGTCGCTATACCTTTCATCCGCACCACCTACCAGAGAGGTCCGACCACAGCAACTTCCGTGTCATCCTCTACAAATACAACGTAAGCCTGTCCGCCCACGATCGGATATGTGGTATCCTGTAGCATACCCTCCGGTGGGCTGATGAGATCAGACTCCATCATCTGTGATGTTGGATTGAACCACGCCACATAGTAACATGATACACCGGCATCGGTGATCATATCACCAAGTTTCTGGGTGGTATCGATCCCAACTGCGGCGA
>JAUVEF010000206.1 GCA_030594905.1 Methanosarcinales archaeon | reverse complement strand
CACGATAGACCACCCAAGAGACGAGGCGCCATAGATTTCGTATGGATACAGGAAGTACATGAGGCTTGCAAGCATTATGAGCACCAGACGGTCCGCCCTGCCAAGAATTCCGCCGTAGTGCCTGCCAAGACCGACTGCCTGTGCCTGAGTCCCGAGATAACTGGTCAGAAGCGTGCCAACGATTGCAGCAACCCCGATCCTCCAATCGATATATTCACCAAAGAAGATTCCACAGATAATAAAAACATCAGCGTACCGGTCAATCACATGATCAAGAAAATCACCGCGTATACCGGCTGTACCAGCGATTCTTGCGATCTCCCCGTCCATGGCGTCCGCGATCCCGTTGAGCAGCACCAGCACGCCCGCTGCAAGCGCAAGCGTCCTGTCGCCGCACGATATCGTATACAGCACCCCGGCGCCCGCTGCAAAGATCAGTGAGAGGACTGACGTGGCATCCGGTGTTACGCCAGCCCGGGACAGGACGGTAGCAAGCGGCTTTAAGATTTTTTCCGCATAGGGGCGCAGGGAATCAAGCGACATCGACTCACAGAACCTTGATACTCGGATCCTTCATGTGATTCAACACAGCGATATTGAGCAGTAGCGGCGTGAGCGACTCGATCGTCGATGCCGTTGCGAGCGGTCCGACATCCAGCGGGTGCAGACATACAATCTCGTCGGTGAGATCGATGATTGCCTCTTTTGAACGGTGGTCGTCTCCGCAAATCATCACATCGCACTTGAATGTGGGATCAAGGCTGCATAGTTTGCGAGATGCAATGGTGTGGAATGCGGCGACCACGTTCATGCCATCTGGCAGCATCGCCTGGATCTCCTGCGCCGCACTCCCTCGTGCCGGAGCATTGTACTCAAAGTATTCGCCCCGCGACATCGGGACGACCGGCGACACGATGATCTGGTCGCTTAATACCGGATGAACGACATCGATCACTCCTGCTACGTGTGCGTATGGTATTGTGAGTATGATTACATCAGCATCCTCGGCGGCGGTTCTGTTGACAAACCCCTCTATCGTCCCTTTTTGCCCGCAGTTTACAAGCGTTTTATTGAACCGCTCGGCTGCTGCCTCTGCCTTCTCGATTTTGCGTGAACCGATGCGTATGTGGTGCTTTTCAGCCCAGTGTAGCGCAAAACCCTCTCCGATATCGCCGGTTCCGCCAAGAACTGCTATCCTCATAAAAAAAGATGGTATAGCCGCCCTACATTAAGTTTTGGATTCGGTGTTTCTGCCCGACATACACCCACTGGTCATACATCCCTGCATCATCCCGGTTGTCGATAACCCGCCCGGTCATCCCGAGTTCGTCCATAACCTCTTTCAAAATTATGATTTCTTCGTTTTTATGGACTGTGAACACAAGAAATCCACCTTCGCGCAACGGCACAATGGACTCAGCCATAATAAGCTTCCATACGTCCTTGTTGAATGGATAGATCGCACCGAGCATGAATCCGGCAACGCAATCAAAGGATCCTGCCTCAAAGAAAGGCGAGATATGCGTGGCGTCCAGCACCATCGAGCGGTGCGGGATGAACACTCCATGCTCAAGCCCCTCACATACGGCGCATTTGTCAGAATCAAAGCACACCGGATCGCACCCTAACTGCCTGAGTGCAAGCGTTGCCATTCCGTTGCCGCAGCAGATCTCGAGTACGTCCATGCCTGCAAAATCAAGGTCGTCCGACTGTTCGATCGTTTTCAGGAGTGCCTCAAGTCGGGCGGCTCGTGATTCCGAAAATATCGAATCAAAACTCTTCTTGCCGTGCATGCAGTTCTCACAGAGCATCCGATTCACAAGCATGAGTGAATAATACTCGATGATCGCATCCATAAACAACGAAGATGTTGTTTCGACGGTGCGAACGTTGTTTGACTGTTTGCACAACAGGGCAGCATGATCCGCGAAATCAGGATCCTTGCATATTGTGTTGACGAAGACTACCCAGAAGTCCTGCCCGTCCGACTGCATGGGAATAGCAAGCCCTGGCAAGCCAGCATCGTCGTCATCACCGTCGTCGTCATGAGCTTCAATCCGTATCACGTCATCAAACACAATTCCGGATTGGACGATCTCATAACGGTACCGCGCTGATTGTTCGCACGTTCCCTGGTCACTGAAACAGGGTTCCGGGATGTGCACGATCTCGTTTTCGTCGATCCGCAGTAGATCATGGAGGCGCATGGTGATGATGACGCCCGTATGTATTATATCGCTTGTGGGGCGCAAGCCCTGTGCCCCTGCAAAGCCACGAATCCAGGTAATCAGACACTTCCTGATCCCTAATGACCTGTGTTTTCTTGCTTACGCGGTTACCCCGGTTCCATCGGCGTGTTTCTCAAGCCCTTTGACGAACATGCTCAAACTTGCACTGCGAAGGAAATAACATGGCTTATCTCGCATTTTGCAGGCTTTTTTGACATATCTACATGCGTTGTGGCTGTTTATGTCAACGGGACAGAATATTATATCGGTCTT
>JAUVEF010000176.1 GCA_030594905.1 Methanosarcinales archaeon | reverse complement strand
GATCATCCGAATGCCATGGAGTTTCTGATGCGGGACATCCACAATGTCACGCGATTCTTCAGGAAGAAGGGCGTGCGGATCGAGGATGATGCTGTCGCAGATGCGGTACTTGGCGAGTGAGTTAGGTCGCCTGAACCACCGAGTACCTGAGCGGGACGGCTTGTTCCGCGGTCATGCTCATATCTCGATGTTATCAGCCGCCGCCTGCAGGATCATGAGCCCGTCAAGGGCTGTAACCTTACCGTCGCCATCAATGTCCGCATTATAGTTCTCTCCGCCGCTGGCTGCGATTGTAAGCGCGATCACGGCGTCTGCGGGGGTGATTTCGTTGTCACCGTTGAGGTCACCTTTCTGTGATGGGCTCGGCTGCATGAGCGGATAGCGATCCCGTGCACCGGCACCACCTGATATAGCATAAGGGGTGTCCCAGATCCCACTCTCACCAATCTCACTGGCGTAGGGATATTTTTCTTCGTAATCGCTCCAGTAGTTTCCTCCACACGGGTAGCCGTTGTCCCATGAGTTGGTGCCGGTGTTGTCGGATGATGCTTGATCTATGCTGTTGTCTATGAGGTTGTTGTGATAAATCCGGTTACCGCTCGATGATAACGATAAACTGATACCGCCTACGTTGTTCGATACATCGTTGCCCACAAGCATATTGTTGCTCGAATAACCCAATGAGATGCCATAGTGGTTGTTTGATACGCTGGTATTCAGTATCCTGCTATTATTGGTTTCAAAGAGTTCTATTCCAATGGTTGTATCTGATAAGTCAAGATTCTTTACTGTGATATTATCACAGTTTACAAGTATAACCTGCCCGGCATCTGTGATTGTTTGATCTGATACATCCTCGAGATAAATGAGGGACTTACCGTTCACCGTATTATTTTTAACGGTATTATTTTTAACGGAGTTTTTATATGACCCGGCAAGGAGACCATCGTTTACAAAGGTGTTGTTTGCGACTGTGTTGTTGTGCGAATACACCAGGTAGATACCTATATCGTTATTCTCACAGGTGTTGTCGTAGATTTCACTGTTTGACGAGCTGATCGAGATCCCACTATTGCCGGCATTGACGCACCTGAAACCTCGAACTACGCAGTCATCAACTGTAATATTGATAGCATCGTCTAACCCATCTGCATCGATCGTTGGTAGCCCTTCGCCCTGAAGTGTGAGTGACTTATTCACAACCACGTCAGCATAATAAGTCCCGGCATCAACAACAATCGTGTGCCCATCTACCGTGTCAGGATCATTTATCGCATCCTGAATCTCTGCAAAATCTTCACTTGTATTTATATTGTGGACACCTAATCTTACGATGTAATAATCCTCAGACCCTACCAAACTCACACTGCACCCCTCCAGATCCTCGCAATAATTCCCGTAAACTTCTACCTTATCCCCGGCAGTGATATTTTTATCCATAAACCCCATCTGAGGGGCTGCGTAAATAGTGACATTTAACCAATCGCTGCATGGCTCATGTCCGCTGATCTCTTTATCCACACTCACATTCCAGCCATACTGAGCACCTGGCATGGATGCTTCAAAGTATTCGATCGCAGTTCCGATGAACGTGATATTCGACTCCGCACTGACGATGTAATAATCCTCAGACCCTACCAAACTCACACTGCACCCCTCCGGATCCTCGCAATAATTCCCGTAAACTTCTACCTTATCCCCAGCAGCGATATTCGAATCCATAGACCCAACTGGTGGTGCGACTGATTGAAGAGTGACATTCAGCCAATCGCTGCATGGCACAGGTCCGCTGATCACTTCATCCACACTTACATTCCAGCCATACTGAGCACCGGGCATGGATGCTTCAAAGTATTCGATCGCAGTTCCGATGAACGTGATATTCGACTCCACACTGACGATGTAATAATCCTCAGACCCTACCAGGCTCACACTACAGCCCTCCGAATCTTCGGAATAATTCCCGTAAACTTCCACTTTGTCCCCGGCAGTGATATTCGAATCCATAGACCCAACTGGTGGTGCGACTGATTGAAGAGTGACATTCAGCCAATTACATGACGTGGATCCGCTGATCACTTCATCCACACTCACATTCCAGCCATACTGAGCACCGGGCATGGATGCTTCAAAGTATTCGATCGCAGTTCCGATGAATGTGATATTGGACACTGCAAGATAGTGATCTGAAGTGTTCGGTGATGTCTCGTACACGGTCGCTGCCGATGCGCACCCTATAAAAGCGCCAAGCAATACAATTGCAATGCAGATTCCGAAGATATTATGTTTTGTATTTCCATTCATTTCAGTCACCTCTGGTAAAACCGCGATTCTCTCCGACCGGATTCTCCGCGCTGTGTATGATCAACCTGCAAGTTATATTATAAAAAACTTCCCAAGAGCCGGGCGCAAGTCTCGACGCCAGACGTGTTTTCGGCGCGGGTGCTGGCGAAAAACAGCATCTACCGGTCATTTCATACCGGGATGAGATTACCACCGATCTCACCGGTTTTATCCACAAGTTACTCGAGTCGTGGAAATGGCTAACACCGGAAACGCGCAAAGTAATTGCGATAAAATCCAATGCTCCGGCCGGGATTTGAACCCGAGTCAATGGCTCGAAAGGCCACCATGATTGGCCGGACTACACTACCGGAGCGTGGAGACATATAATACAGTAACCGAGTGCACATTAACGTTTCGATTGCGAACTACCGTGGCGGCAAATATTTAATAGAATCACCACAATCATAAAGACTATGAATTATCTGCTATGGGCATTCGGCATCGTATGGGCAGGACTCGGGCTCTACACCATACACCTGCTGCTCGCACGATCGCGATTATCAAGAACGAGGGGGAATCGGAGCACACATGGATAGGAGACAGAAGACGATATTTGCATCTGCTGTGATCCTCATTGTCCTGGTGGTCGGATTGTGGGGCATCCCATTCGGAAGCAAACAACTCGCGGTCTCGGAGCTTACCGATGAGCACATCGGAAAGCAGGTGCATGTAAACGGCACCGTTGCGGTTGGAACGCTTCGCAGCATGGATAACGGCTCAACAGTATTATTTACCCTTACAGATGGGTACAGGGATGTCAACGTCAGTTATGCAGAGCACCAACCTGTTAACCTTATAGAAGGAAATCATGCTGCTGTCACAGGAAAATTGCACCCTAACAACACCATATCCGCAAACCAGATAATAACCAAATGTCCATCAAAGTACAGCACCGAGGCGACCCCGCTTGAGACTACAGAATAACGAGGCATACTGATGATCACGGACTGGTACGAATACCGGCTGATAAACGGCGCAATCGTCAATATGATAGATGATCTCGATGAATCGAATCTGAAACGTATCGTCCACCACGTATTCGATTCGGGGGG
>JAUVEF010000171.1 GCA_030594905.1 Methanosarcinales archaeon | reverse complement strand
TGTTGTCTTTCAGGACCACACCAGTGATGACTGGCTAACTGGAAGAGAGTATCTGAAGCTTCATGCCGGGATATATGATGTCAGCACAGACCGGGTCGATGATCTCCTCGAACTCTTTGACCTGAAGAGGTGGGAAAGGTCTGTTATAAAGGAGTATTCGAGCGGAATGCGGCGGAGGCTGGAGATTGCGCGGGGGCTGATCCACAAACCAAGGGTTCTCTTTCTTGATGAGCCGACGTTGGGGCTTGATGTCCAGACACGGCAGAGGATCTGGGACCACATCGAGTCGCTCAGACGAGATGAGGGGCTCACGGTTTTTCTAACCACCCATTACATGGATGAGGCTGATAAACTCTGTGACAGAATCGCAATCATCGATCAGGGGCAGATCGTTGCGATTGGAACGCCAGACGAGTTGAAATCGGCTATAGATTGTGTCCGCCCAACGCTGGACGAGGTCTTTCTCCATTACACAGGCAGAGATACGCGAGACCGAACATCTGCAAGCAGAACCTATCACCCGATGGTATTTGGGGGTCGGCGATGAGTCCCGGTGCGAGATGGCGAGCCGATTTAAAAGCGGTACATGCAATCGCCAGAAGAGAGGTGATACGGTTCCTCCGTGCGAAGTCACGAATTGTTGGATCGGTAGCGATGCCGCTCATCTGGTTCGGTGCATTTGGACTTGGCCTTGGCTCGGCATTCGGGGTAAGGTATGGCGAGGTCAGTTATGCAATGTTTTTAGCTCCAGGAATCATTGCGATGACGGTATTATTCGCATCGACATTCTCTGGCATGTCCATCATCGTTGATAAAGAGTTTGGAATCTTAAAAGAGCTGCTCGTTGCCCCGATATCACGAGTTTCTCTCGTCATGGGAAAACTCGTCGGGGGCATGGCGACATCCCTGATCAGAGCGGTACTGATAACCATTCTGCTCTGTGTGGTGCTGGAGATAAGGGTAGGCATCATCAACTACTGCGGCATGCTTGCCATTATATGCCTGATAGCCATTGGATTTGGAGCTCTTGCGATTGCGATTGCAACGAAGATGGAGAGCATGGAAGGATTCGGACTGATCGTGGAACTCGTCGTCATGCCCATATTCTTCTTAAGCGGTGCTTTCTTCCCGGTCGAGGGTTTGCCAGGGTGGTTCTCAACCGTGGTCGTTCTCAATCCACTCACCTATGGTGTGGATGGGCTCCGGATTCTCATGATCGGTACCGGGAGCTTTGGTTTACTGCACGACTTCGGCGTGCTCATTTTCTTTGATGTGGTCGTTGTTCTCTTCGCGGCATATCTTTTCGGAAAGGGATAGAGATTGGACAAAGACCTGGGCATCATCGAGGGTGACCAATAGGGTAGCGGTGTCTGCGAGTACTTCCCGATACTGGCTGCACACCCTTCCACAAGCATCATCGCAGCGCATTCGACAGCAGGCACTCCCCTCTTGACCGGAGTTCTCACCAGTAAGGAAGTCATTCTGAAGCTACTCGTTGATGAGGTCATGTAGAGGAGTGGTATGTAGATATTCGCGATAGCAACGACAATAATGACCGGGTCATGCTTGTGGTAATCTTTACGCTGGCATTGTTCTGGTAATATGCAAAAACGAAAAGGCAATATATTGTAGAAATAAAGAGATCGAAAGTTTTAAGCACTATATGAATAAGTTATGATGTGCGCGTTTCACGTAATACATATTACAAATATAAACATATAAAATAAAAATAGACCATGAGGAGGTAATAAACATGAAAACAGACACACTGGTTGGAATAGCTACAATCATGCTGCTCTGTCGTATGCTGCCGGCAGCAGCGTCAGACTATACGCTCGGCGTCATGCGCTGCGATAAATGCCATGATCAGCATGCCACTTTTCTTCACAAGCACAGCACGGATGTCGTATGACACGGTGCAGGGCTGGCTCAAGACGATTGCGTCTGTAAATCCGGTCAGCCAAGCAATCGACAGCGTGACAATGCTTCGTAGCAGAGGCAATGTCGCGGTCAGTGAGATCCTGATGCTTGGAGCAGGTGCTGCGATCATACTTCGCGATATGTACTTATGTGTTCAGAAGATCAACGTTATAAAATAGTGAGATTGCATAATAATGCATAAATAAGGAGATAAACGAAATGCATCACTTGAACAGACAGATACTCCCCTTCACCTCGATTGTCGGGCAGGAGAAGATGAAAAAAGCACTGATTCTGAACGCGATCAACCCGAGGATCGGCGGCGTCCTCATACGGGGTGAGAAAGGGACAGCGAAGTCCACAGCAGTGCGGGCGCTTGCGGAGCTACTTCCCAAGATTGAAATCGTGAACGGCTGTCCATTCAACTGTAATCCGGCAGATGCCGGGGAGATGTGCGACATCTGTTATAAGCGTTCGGAAAACGGCGAAAAACTTGAGAGTATGACGAGAAGAGCCCGTGTAATCGATCTCCCGCTTGGATGCACGGAGGATCGGGTCGTTGGCACGCTTGACATCGAGAAAGCGATAAAAGAGGGGGTGCGTGCGCTCGAGCCCGGAATACTGGCTGCTGCGAACCGCGGCATCCTCTACATAGACGAGGTGAACCTGCTGGACGACCATGTCGCCGACGTCCTGCTCGATTCCGCAGCGATGGGCGCAAATATCGTTGAGCGGGAGGGCGTCTCTGTGGGACACCCAGCGAGATTCATCCTCGTCGGAACGATGAACCCCGAAGAAGGGGAACTGAGACCGCAACTTCTGGATCGGTTCGGGCTCCAGGTGAATGTCGAGAGCTTATCCGATGCAGACGCACGCGTTAAGGTTGTGAAGGTTGCTGAGAGCTTCGAGTGCGATCCGGGCAGGTGCAGGGCGGAGTTCGCGGATGCGCAGATGAAACTTGCCGAAAGTATCCTGACTGCAAAGTCACTCCTCTCCGATGTTGCGATCAGCGATGACCTCCTCAAGACGACCGCTGAGATGTGCATCGAACTCGGCGTCAGGACGCACAGAGCAGAGATTGTAATCGCGAGAACCGCAAAGACGATTGCAGCGTTTGATCGCCGTACAGAGGTCACGATAGGTGACATCAAAGAGGCGATGGAGCTTGCGCTGCCGCACAGGATGCGAAGAAAGCCGTTTGAGCCACCAGAGCTCGATACCGAGAAGCTTGACGAGATGATGGATGAGAGGGAGCGTGAGAAGGAGAAGGGAAAGGACGAACCGGAAGCGCAGCAGAAAGAGGATGAAGAAGAGGAGGAGCCACAAGAGAGAAGAGAGCAACCCGAACACAAGCATGAGCCCACAGAGGGGTCTGAGCCACAAGACCCGCCTGATACCGAGGACGATGGTGATGGCGAGCAGGCACAAGCGCCCGAATCAGTCTTTGTGATTGGGGGCCCGATCGATGCGAACCGGGTGCGACCAAAGGAGATGCGTGACCGGATACACCGCGGCAAGACATCGGGGCGTCGGATTCCAACGCTTGCACGC
>JAUVEF010000183.1 GCA_030594905.1 Methanosarcinales archaeon | reverse complement strand
CCGATCAGATGATCCAGGATCGCGGCTGTTGACGCAATCGGACTCATCGACTTGATTCCAAGATCGTGGAATGTTGACAGGTTCTTCGGGTCATTCGCCCGTGCAATGAGTTTGCCCTCTCCAAACCCGAACTTGCTCTTTGCAACCTGGCATATTAGCATATTCGCACTGTCCTGATTTGTGGTCGCCACAAGGTATTTGGCGTTTTTGATGCCGGCCTTCCGGAGGACCGTAATATCCCCGCCGTCCCCGTGCACGGTAGGTATGCCAAACTTCTCCAGACGCCTGCAATTCTCAATATCCGGGTCGATCACGACCACGTTCTCTCCTCTTCGGGTTAGACGGTGCGCAAGCGTGCTCCCAACACCGCCGCCTCCAACGATCAATATTTCCATTGGTATCACCTTAAGTCTTTTTGCAATTGGTCTGGCAAACACACCCGTTAGTATTACTGTGATGATGATGCATAAAAATACAAGCCCCATAATGGTATCGCCCGCATCTACGTCAGTGATCTTGAGTGCAAAATATGTCGCCATCGATGCAGGCACCACCCCTCGCGGGCCCATTGCAGAGATGAACAATCGGTCGTTGACCCGTAGTGGCGAATGGATGGTAGACACAAAGACAGTGATTGGTCTCACAATGAGGATGAGAGCCGCTATAACGAGTACGCCGCGCACGCCCAAGGATGCGATGCTGTCGAATTGCAGCATTGCAGCAAGGAGTATGAAGATAACCGAGAGTAAGATAATTGATAAATAACTTTTGAACTCCCGCACCTCCTCCTTATATTGCACATCCGCAGCTCCCATATATATTGCAGCAATTGCCACTGCTAATATGCCGGTTTCTCGAGAAAGCATCTCCGCGATCGTGTATGTAATGAGAACAAATGACATGGTGGTTAGATGCACCAGATGCTTTGTGATGACCCGGGTCTGTGATAGTGCAAATGTGCAGGTCAACCCCATGGTCAGCCCAACAGTCACGCCGATTGCGATGCGCAGCAGGAACGTAGTGATTCCATATTCAACGGTCGGGTGTGACATCGTGATCCATTCAAAGATCACTGCGGCAAGGAGTACGCTAACTGCATCATTGAACACGCCCTCCATCTCCAGAATGCTGCGTATCCGGTTATTAACTCGCATATCCTGCATCAAAGGTACAATAACCGTCGGACCGGTTGCCGCTACCAGCGCACCGAACAGGAACGCAAAGCCCCAGTCAAGTCCTGCCAACCCGTGCGCGACGACTGCGCCGCCTATCGTGGTGATCAGCACACCGACGCTGACTAATGTAAGCACACTACGAGACACTGTGCGCAGGTGCCTGATATCGATGTTGATACCACCATCAAAGACGATGATTACCACTGCAAACGTGACGACCAGTCTCAAGCCATCGCCGTATATGTGCGGGTCGATGACCCCGATACATTCCGGTCCGAGCAGGATGCCTGCAGCAAGTAGAAACACAATGCTTGGTATGCGCACGATTTTACTGAGCATCTGTGCAAGGATACTTGCCGTGAGGACCAGTGTGAACAGTGCAAAGATGTATATCGGTTCCATGTTGCCTGAGGTCAACCCCATAGAGGGTATGTGGCGACGGCATAAACCAGTTGTGGTATGTGGGCGTAAGAGTGTAATATGCAAGTGTTTGCCCATCCGGTTTTGCAGAATATACGTGTCACATTTTTCGGTCCGCCGGCGCATAAGCCAGCAGTCAGCAGCATCGGAAACATAGATATACCATAGCAACAAATTGTAAGGATCATGAAATCCAAACAACCGCGAAAGCAGAGGAAAGCGCAATATCAAGCCCCTCTGCACAAACGGCAAAAATTTATGAGAGCCCATTTAAGTAATCCGCTGCGGGAGAAATATGGGCGGCGAACGTTTGGTGTTCGTACCGGAGACACTGTAAAAATCATGCGCGGTGAATATGCAGGCAAAGAAGGGAAGGTTGAACGGCTTTATCTTAAGGATGGCACGCTCGCAATCGATGCCGCAACATTATTTAAGGCGAACGGTGAAGAAGTTCCAAGACCCGTGTATCCATCGAATGTAATGATAACCAAACTGAATCTCGAGGATGAGATGAGAGAGCAGACACTCGGACAGGAGTGATTTTAGTGAGCAGGCACCAAAAAAGACTTTCAGCACCAAAATCGTGGAACATATCGAGAAAGTTACACAAATTCGTTGTCAAATCCGCACCGGGACCCCATTCCGAATCAAAGAGCATTCCGTTACTGGTGGCTCTGCGAGATATGTTAAAGATCGTAAATTCGAGCAAAGAGGCGAAGAGAATACTGCATGATGGCAGTGTCCTGGTCGATGGCAACATTGTGCGTGATTACAGATTTCCGGTGGGACTTTTCGATGTTATAACCATGCCAAAAACTGATACATCGTACAGAGTCATTCTGGACCGAAAGCAGAGATTTATGCTTCATAAAGTCACCGATTCAGGTATTAAATTGTACCGGATCACTGGCAAAACGAACGTGAAGGGTGGGGCCACCCAGTTAAATCTCCACGACGGTTCGAATATTATTTCAGATGAATTTTCATATCGCACATCCGATACAGTACTTGTTTCGATTCCTGAGCGAAAGGTTCTCCAGCATTTTGTGTACAAACCCGGCAACCTTGCCTTGATCACTGGTGGGGCACATTCCGGGGAACTTGCAACGATCAAGGAGATCAAAAAGGTACGAAGCTCTATGCCAAACATGGTATCGCTCCAGAGCACGTATGATTTTGAGACAGTAGAGGACTATGTGTTTGTGATTGGCAAAAACACTTCTGAAATGGAACTTCCTGATGAAAAAGGTGATTTGATTGACTGAAACCAAGATGCGTGAGATCGAGATTGATAAGGTAACTGTACATCTCGGAGTGGGCGAGAGCGGGCAGCGCCTGATAAATGCCGAAAACATTCTTTTCGAAATTACCCACCAGAAAAACGTAAGAACGCTCTCCAAGTCCCGCATTCCTACCTTTGGCATCAAGCTGGGGGAGCCGATCGGCTGCAAAGTCACACTTCGCGGAGAGAAGGCTTACACATTCCTTGACGCCGCGATTGCCGCCATAGATCGTAAAATATATGCATCGCAGTTCGATGCTACTGGCAACGTGTCTTTTGGTATCGAAGAGCACACAGATTTCCCGAATATGGCTTATGATCCTGATATTGGAATCTTTGGAATGGATGTCTG
>JAUVEF010000109.1 GCA_030594905.1 Methanosarcinales archaeon | reverse complement strand
ACTCATTCTGTAAATTGCAAGAACACCTTCATTTGCACCATTGAGTTCATCCTCTGAGTACCTGACCGTTATGATGCTGTTGTTGTATGCAAGCGATGCAGGCTCTATCTTGATGTACTTGACCGGAATTTCGGAAAACTCGAAATTCGCGGGGGTTTCCTTGGTTTCATCGATTGTTATATCTGCGCTAGTGCTTGCTCCACTTATGCAGAATCGTGCGGATGTGTTCTTCGTTAATAAGGCATCGATCTCGAGATAGCCATACAGTGGAACGGCGGTGAAATTGAATGTGCTATTTGGTGGTGCGCTCCGGAGCGCGGTCTCTCCGTCGGTGTCGTAGTATGTGATGTTAGATGTGAGTGGTGCACCGGAATCTTCCATCACCTGTCCCTTGACGTCTGTACTCATGATCACGACCCATTCGGTCTTGTTTGATGTCCCATTCTCCTCATTTGTGAGCCAGCAATCGACATACTTCACTCCGGGGTTGCTCCATGAATATGTCTGAGCCGCTCCCTCACAGGATGGATTCTCCCAATCTGGTTGATCGGTGACTCTCCAGAGAATAGTACCTGCCTGAGTATAATTGATGTGAAAATCAATGATCTCGCCTATATCCGCGGTCAAGGTTAGATTACTGTCCCCGGTCTTGCTGTTCCACCGCTCAGAGACCCGAATCGTTGAAACGAGGGGGTGGTGATCGCCGGTATCTCCATCGCTGATGCTGAATGGGGTGTCGCCAAGACCGTCGCCATCACCGTCGCTGCCGGTGTAATCGCTGTAGTAGTTCCCTCCGAGATGCGAGCTGCCGACAACGTTTCTTCCAGGTGTTTTTGTGATGTTCCATCTATTCTCTCTCGCTATATCCTCCACATCGAATTTTTTGTTGAAGATGATATAATTATTATATATTAAATTGTATCCCGATGATACATACACGCCCTCACGATTATCCTCCACCACATTGGTGTGCACCGTGTTATTGTTGCTGCCAGAGCCACGGATACCGATACCATGTCCATTATGTTCCACAATATTATCGGTTATTGTGTTATAGCTACTATCTGCGTAGAGGTGGATGCCATAGCCACTGGAATCAGTAGAGCCGTACATATTGTCGGTCACAGCATTGTTGCTGATGTTATTGTAATTTGACCCCCGGAGATCAATGCCGTACCAGTTGTCAGTCATGTTGTTGTATGATATATTACAGTGATGCACCTCATAGAGATATACCCCGGTTCCGGTGTCAGAGACACCTTTTATCGTGAGTCCGCTGATACCAACCCACGAACTCTCAACATCAAAGACTCTTCCGGCGACGTTTGCTGATACGATGTCTACAACATCCATTCCCGCACCTTCGAGTGTGATGGACTTATCGATCACCACGTTCTCGACGTAACTGCCATCATGCACAAATATGTGTGAGCCATTGGTCGCGTTATCGACCGCAGACCGAATCGGGGTGCTGCTCTGGTTGAACGCTCCGCCTTCGTGCCACCAGCCGGTCGTGTTGACGGATATGGTGGCGTCCATGCTCGCAGCACCGACCATACTCATGGCACACAACATAGCAATGACCATAACCACTTCAAAGAACCGAGAGGTACCTCTGCAACATCGGCTGATCAGTATACGCTCTGTGGACCGGCGGGGTTTGGGGGGCATGGTGTTTACCAATTATCTGTTCCAACCAACGTTCATCGGATCATATCTTAAACATTACTCAACATTACTAAACATTTGGGAGGTTGAGCCGCCATGGAGCTAACCAATTGTTATCAAAAATTCCTGCAAAATGTGTGGTAGCCAGATTCATATACGTCCCGTCTGAAACGTATATGTTCGTGCCGAAGTTGAGTTTTGCCAAAAAAACAGGAACAGTAGGCAGCTACACTACTGCTGCCCGAGCCGCAGACAAAAATACACGCGCCTGCCACAAAATAGTAGGGGTGTGGCAGATGGGATTTGTCAGCCACCTGCCGGAAAACGAATACGTCTATGCTTCGGGACCCCCGGCTCCCTTACCGAACAGCCTCCAGCGTAGACAAGCCAAATGCACCTGCCAAACCCGCGCCACGCTCGCCGACTTGATCAAAGCACTCTCGAACCGTTGAGATTGGCATATATGTCTCAGTCCGTGTCCCGTCAGCCAATTCGACCTTTATGATGAGTTCGGTCTTTGCCACGCCATGCTCGATGCATTTACTTGCGATCCTGCCATACTCCGCCAGTATGATTTTTAAGGTATCATAAGCCATGGACTGCCCAATAACGTCCCTATCATTGAATGTTATCGTTTTTAGTGTGGATGCCGCACGTTTTTCGGTATTTCCCACATAATCGATGACCGCACGCATAAGCCCAATAACACTCGCACCATCGATCTCTTTCGAGATCGTTTTATCCTTTGTTATGTCAACAGGTTCGTCGACCCCATACAATATCGAATAGTCTTTGGTAGCCCGCCCCATCTCAATGCGCACAACATCCAGAGATTTTTTATCTTCGAATCTTGCGAATATACTTTTATTTGTGCATTCAACACTGACCAGATGGTGGTTTGACATATCCAGCATCTTCAGCACATTTTCTTTATGGAATAGCCCGGAAGTGCTCCACGCTGGTATGGAAAACGAACCAAGCAGTTCTTTCACATATACAGGTTCTTTGAACCGAAGTTCGTAAACAACGGATAACACATCCATATCTGACGAAAATTCACCGCATAACGTGCCCCCATTGTCAGAGGTCAGTGAATAGCTTTGTGTCGCATTATACACACCGAACTCAAGAAACGTCTCAAATATATTCCGAATATTATTTGAATCTCGCTTAATCAGCTCTTTCAAATCCTTGGTTCTGGAATCGAACTGCGTATTAAGTTTTTTAGTCTGCTGGCGCACGCAAGTTCCGCACGTCTCTGTGATCGCTTCTTTGCAGGCATCCAGGATGTCGGCGTCGTCATCTGCGATCATAGTATTCAACTGCGCACCAAGTTTGCTTTCGAACGTTTTTAACCGGGTGATCTGTTGATCCCTCGCACGGTCCATGCTTTCAAGCTCTTTCCTAGCAGCTATAATGGCATTCTCTTTTGGGCATGAATCCCCGACCACGCCCAACAGTTTCTCCAGATCTTTGATATAGTCACGTTGCACTGATAGTTCAACCGAATCCTGATACAGGTACCTCATACATCCACACCTCCGATTTTAATTGGTTGTTCTATTATTGAATGCTGCTACTAATTAATGTTTCTGGCAAACGCCCACTAAATCGACATTCGGGCAATCCCAAGTGCATCATCCATGATGCGCTCCACCGCATTGGTGCCAGCGTCAGTTGCATCAGCCATGTCAGTCATCTCAATGATAAATGCCTCGACTGTGAGATACACCGAAACCCGCTCTCTAAGGCATCCCACACGTGTAGCTTCGTCTCTCCCAAGAGCTGCATGGAGGTGTATGGCAGGCAGATCGTCGTCCTGCCGGAGAATGTTGCCCACACCAATTATCTCCTGCACATCCTTTATTGATGACCAGACCGGATCCGGCGGAACCGTGTCTCTTTTTGGCCCTGTTACGAGACGCATGTCCCTGACTGCGCCAAGCAGGATGAAGAACGCTTGTCTAATATCTTCCAGCTTTGCAAGACCTTTAAGTTCAACAAGTAGATCCTCACCATGGTCTATCCGTGCGACGAATATCCTGCCGATGCAACCAGTTCGATATTTCATCTCAATTAGTCTCGTTTGCGCCTTTCAGATGCTTTTTCACACCATTTAGCAGTTCTTTGCGACCGAATGGTTTGGTAATGTATCCGTCAACGCCAACAACGTGAAGACCAATCATTTTATCGATGGACTGCGACTTAGAGGTAAGCATTATCACTGGAATGTGTTTTGTGTCCTCGTTTTTACGGATTGCCTGGTACACTCCCCATCCATCGATATCCGGCATCATAATGTCTAGCAAAATCAGATCCGGCTTCTCTTCCTCCTTGAGTTTGTCCAGTGCCGCCCTGCCATTATATGCAGGGATGATCTCGTGCCCTTCATTCGTAAGCACAAGTGCGACCAGATCAACAGTATCCGGTTCATCATCCACTACCATAATCTTTGCACACATTACCATAACGTATCTGCGGCAAGGCATAAAAAAGTACGCCTTATCCGCCATCACCCGATCATTATGTGCTTCACTTCAAGGTATTCTCGAAGCCCGTATACTCCAAGTTCCCTACCGATCCCGCTCTCCTTGTACCCGCCAAACGGCGCATGTTTAGGCGCGCCGTGATATGTATTTATCCACACGGTTCCTGCCGCAATGCGACTTGCGACCCGCTTTGCATGTGGCAGGTCATCAGACCAGACCGCCCCGGCAAGCCCATACCTCGTGCCGTTTGCAATCTCGATAGCCTCATCCTCCTCGCCGTACGTGAGCACAGATAGTACTGGTCCGAAGATTTCTTCCTGCGCTATGCGCATGTCAGGCGCAACGTCGTCAAATACTGTCGGCTCGACAAAGAACCCGCGGGTCTCATCGACTCCGCTTGTGCCACCAGCGCCCACATCAAGACGTTTTCCGCCGAAAACAAGTTTTGCCCCCTCCCGAGTCCCGTATTCGATGTGTTCGAGGTCTTTTTCCAGCTGCCCGGTACTGATCACAGGTCCCATGTCCGGATCGGTAAGTCCGTCCCCGATTCGCAGCTTCCCCGTTTCCCTGATTAGATGCTCCATGAACTGGTCGTGGATGCTCTCTGGCAAAAGCAGCCTCGAACCTGCTGTGCAGACCTGTCCTGCGTTAAAGAATATTGCAAAG
>JAUVEF010000192.1 GCA_030594905.1 Methanosarcinales archaeon | reverse complement strand
AGAACAGCGGCATGATGATCGCCGGGGATATGGGCTGCTCGATACGGACTGCGCCTGCAGGGGTTGTGGACGTTGCTTACGCGCTCGGCGGTGCGATCGGGGTCGCATCGGGGATGCCTGCGAAGAGCATCGCCATCATAGTCGATTTCGGGCTCGCCCATACAGGGTTGCAGGCGCTTAACGATGCGTAATTTAACCAGAGGGCCGTACTGGTGATCGTTATGGCAAACAGGGTTTCAGCGATGACAGGGGGGCAGAAGGTGCCGGATCCGGAGCGGATCGTACGTGCATGTTGCAGCGATGTTACCGTAATTGATGAGACCGCGGGCGGTCAGGCAATCGAGCAGTTGATCGGGGAGCGGCTTGCTGCAAAAGGGGTGTCTGTGATCGTTGCACGCGGGGAGTGTAGGAGAGATCCCGGCGTCTTATGATCCTCGCATCTAAAGCGAAACTGAAACCGGGTTGCGCACCCTCTGCCATCCATATCGCCGATTTTAACTTTCACTCTTTATAATTTTACCGGCCCATTCAAAAACCGCCACTGCAAGCTTTAACGCCTCATTATATTCTTCCTCACTTACCGGTTCGTACATGCCGGGATAGCGAGCGTCCACAGCATAACCAGTGAGAATTTTAGATCGGTTGATATCATCCGGTATTTCGACACCAGTCTCTTCAATGAGTTTAAGAAGCATTCCTATAGAATGTGTCTTTGGAAACGGTTTGTCAAGTCTGACAAGTAACGCCTTCAGAGATTTCTCAACTGCTCGGTTGAGCATCGAAACAAAGGTCTTCATAAAGTATCTCATCAGAGGTCTTTTTTGCTCTTGCTCTTTCTAAATTACTTCTCGCTCTTTTCAACCATTCTGAAATAATATCTTTATTTTTCATACACTACCTGCCCGTATTTTGCAATTTCATTATATATCAGAAAAGTATTATCTTTTAACTCATTAAATGTTTCAGGAGTCTCTACGATCACGTCAACCGGCACATTCACATCAAGCATGAGGTATATTCTCTGCGCAAGTTTCCTCTTATGAACAACACCACTCTTCAGGACGAAAATATCATAATCGCTATCCTTTGCCTGTTCTCCTTTCGCTCTTGAGCCGAACAGGATAATTTTATCAGGAACTGCCGCTTCCACAACTTTCTGCACAATTTCCGCCAAAATGTTCTGGGTTGGCATAACTCGCTCACCACTACACCCTCTCGATCTTTTTTATATTAAATGTTTCACACCGCGTATGCAACAGCCAAAAACCTCCTGATCGATCTCTCCTCTGAAATGACGGTTCAATGTAAGCATATCAAATAACAGACTCATCCCGACATAACCAGAACCTCTTAAAGTAAAACGTGAATGGGGCTTGGGTGATTGCAGTCACCCTTGCCCGATTCACCTCCTGTTTTTATTCATGTTCATTACAAGGTTATCTTCCCGACCGCTGCCTGCAGCAGTATCAGCACGTCAGCAGATGTTATCTCGCCGTCGCCATTCAAGTCTCCACGCACCTCGGTTGGTTCAGCAAGTCCGAGTTCGACGTACGGATCAACTCCTGCCATCTTCACCCGGTCGAGCTGTTCAGAAGTTACCGCGAACCCGTCCGAAGTTGGTAATACGAACATTCCTGGCTGGCCTATATGTGGTATAAATCCAAGACTGCTCTTTATCCGGGTCGTCCAGAATAGAGGATTCGTTTTACCTCCCGGTGGCTTGAAATCACTGAGATTGGTACCGGAAAGATTGCACATCTTCCCCCAATCGTACTGGAAAGCCACACCGCGCCCGGATTTTGCTGTGTCGTTCCATATTATGAGAATTCCTGCAAGAGGTTTCTCTTTTACGAAGAGTTCTCCGGAACGTTGTTTCACAACCATTCCCTTCTTTCCAGGTGTTAAATCCAGAAGAACTTGAATGGCATCCTCCTTGCACCAGTTCGGGCATCCGATCCATGTGTAGCTCTCACCCGGCCCGAGCGGGTAATACTCACGGATGTGTTCCGCGATCAGGTAGCCGGACGTGAGTCCGGGGCAGAGGTGGTTGTGGAGTTCCGCACACTTCAAAAGGTCGTACGGTGCGCCGTAACCCCACGCATTCGCAATGCAAGCGATTGTAAACGCGTCCGATCCAAGCGCATTCTTTGTCGCGTTCCAGCCGTCACCGGTTGTTACATTCTCTTCAGCGATATTGATCTTCGTTGCTGTGAATGCTTCATTCTTGTAAACCGCGTAAACGCAGTCCTTCGTCGCGTTATCAAAGATTGCGAACCAGAGCGGCTTGTCTATCGATCTGTGGATCGGCAGTAAGTTCCCATCTCCGATAGAACAGTCAGTTTCCTTCCGGATTGTCTCGATACACCCTTGTGTCGTCCCTCCATCAACCTTCACGTATCCGGCATCGGTCAACACGCAGATACCCGGAGTCTCATTCGTGACCTCGAGCTCAGTCATTGCGTCCTGCACCGCACCGGTTATGTCAATCGAATCGGCAGCTGCAATTCCGGTGAATCCGGAACAGAGCAGCATTATCAAACCAAGTATAGTTATCGTCTTCATTTCAGTTACCTCCTATAAACATTTCAGCATATTCGCGGTAGTCTCCAGTGCCCGCTGGCACAGTGTAAGTACATTCCAGTCTTGCCGAGCATCACCGAGAGAGGATGCGACTTCTCAAAATCCAGATCCCCATTTTCTGCGAGATATCTATCATCGACCTCGTGATGTACGACCTTTCCGATGGTGATTGAGTACTTTCCCTCCTCGGTCACCTCCCTATCGAGTGTGCACTCCATCCATGCAATGCATCCCACAATGGATGGTGCGATCACTTTCTGTGATGCTTT
>JAUVEF010000097.1 GCA_030594905.1 Methanosarcinales archaeon | reverse complement strand
TCACACTGGATATGCCGGAGTCATCAGTTGCAGTGACCGTCACGGTGATCGACCCATCTACATAGACCTCTGCCGGATTAATCGCCACAGAGAGTATCTCTGGTGGTGTTATGTCTCCGGGACCCGCTAGAGTGATGTCGTACACTAAGCTTTCAGCATCTATCTCGTCCTGGGTAATTACGTGTACTGTGACACTCGACTGGCTTTCATCCGGGCTTGTAGCGGTGAACTGCAACGTATCGTTAATACGTACTTTATACAGCGTCGCCGAATAATAGTTCAAACTTTCATTCGTCACGACTATCCCCATATCACCATTATCCAGATTTACTATGTCGACTGTGGGATTGTTGCACACACTGCCGTCTTCATAGACAACCTGTCCACTAACCAAGATGTCTATCGGTGCAGCATAGGCTGCAGATATTGTTCCAATCATTACAATCGCTGCAATGATTATGCTTCTCAAATATGATCTATTCTGGTTCATTGTTTCCGTTTCATATAGTCTGTTTATTCTTGTGTAGTTCATATTCCAGATACAGAACTACAGGAAGGGACCCCTCCCCTATACCATTTTGCCACGAACGTATCATTGATACGATGGCACCACCTTTTTGCTGTAATTTTTCCCCCTTTATCGCTCACCTCCTCTAGTAGGCACATTTTCGATATTTTTACACTCCACGACCCTACTAAGCGTGATATATTTTATATTTGGGTATGTCGTCTGCCGGTGTGACTTATATGGCTACACATATCCCATACCCCAACCCTCAGTCCCTCTTCACTTTCCCTTTAGTGCCAAAAGCGATGCAACAACCAGTCCTGTGATTGAGCAGAATACCCCGAAACCGGGGATCACAGTCTTCGCTGATGGGCGCGCCGGATGTGTATCGGTTGTGGTTGCAGATGCAGAATCATCAGGGTTTTCAGCCGTAATCATTGCAATCTCTGCTATTTCCTCTACGCTGCACGTTCCGTTATTTACCACAACATCGATCGGGCGATTGCCGGAATCAAGTAACCTTGCCTCTAACGTCAGGTCACATGTCCCTGATCCGATCGCTTCAAAGTTGATCGATGTCAGTACACCGGAATCGGCCGTACCGCGGGTAACCTCGGGATTGCCCCTTCTGGTTTCGCCATATTCGATCTTCCCGACTGCGTTGTTGATGCCGTTTAACAACTCTATGGTTTCCGCGCCATCGCTACTGAGAAACGCCCCGCTGCTCTGATCATTTGCCTTCAGCATCGCACTATCAAATCGCAGTGTATATTCCGCGCCATAGACCTCATCGATAGCAGGATCCACAACAATGTCCAGAGTGAAAGTATCTCCGGACGATACGGTCACCACCAGAGGTGACACACTCACTGAACTTTCGGTTGCCATTCCGGTCTGACAGATGCCGGTTAACAGTAGAACTACTAACGCAAACAATTCCATACGTTTCATCGTCATCAAATCCCTGGACATAACCCTAACCCTAATCTTTCTACATGTTACTTGGATCATATTAAAGCTTTTGGTGGTAGGGGCTGGAGTCTCCAAAAGACGATTTAAAAGACAAACAATGCGATAAAAACATTATAGGAGTTAGCTTGACAGATCGAGAACGGGTATGCATCGCATATTCACAAGCATACGCATGCAGAGGTTGATTCCACGCCCGGCAAGTATCAGTGCCAGCACCACACAGCACGGGCGCAAGACAGCCGTAATTGATCCAAAAGGGAACCTCCCATCAGGGGTCCCACAAGTTCAAAATCTCAATATTTCTCGCAAAATGCGACCAGGAACAATGTGGCAATAGGACCGAAGAGTAGTGAAATGAGAAACCAGTTAAGACCGCTTCGGTTCTTGCCCTGGGCGATCCCTGCATTAATCAATGCAAGACTGCCCCATCCAATCGCATAGTCGGGTCCGGAGCTCATAGAATTGCCCTCCACTGTTCTGAATCCGATAGGTTCATTTGCATCATTTTATCAGTCATTTTGTAGACTCGATGCTAATTAACAGCACCCCCAAACAAATACCCGGCACCGCGAAGCGTGGCAGTACAATCGCGTAGCCACAACACTTAAGTATATATGAATATACAATCCCACCATCCGATGACCTTAATTAATAAAACTATACCTGGCGAGTAATTACAATGGCATGGCAGTTAATCGTTTTTAGCATCATCTCTACCCTGATTCTGATCGCATTGTACTTTTCACTCTTCGTATCAGCGGAATGCCGTAAAAGAAAGCGTGGATATACGGCAAGGCAGTTGATCAACGGCTATTGGCCATATATACTGGCGGCTACCGCCGTATACGGGCTTGTGCAGGTACAGTTTCCAATACGGCAACATCTGCATCTGCTCGTGAATTATGACTGCACAGCATGCATTGAACAGATAGAAGGTAGTATGGTCGCTGGTTTCCAGAGCATGGCAACGCCTGCACTCACATATCTGATGACGTTTGTATATCTAGTGTTCTTTTCCTCGATTGTGATATTCACATTCATTGTACTCGCATACACCGGGCAAACGTCGGAACTTAAGCGATTTTCTCTTGTTTTCATCCTGAATTACCTGATCGCATTCCCTTTTTATCTGCTATTCCCGGTTACGGTCACCGGCTATGCATTGCCAAACGTCCAGCCGCTCATGTATGAACTGCACCCTGAGATATACGCAGCCATCACCATGGTGGATCCGCTTGACAACTGTTTCCCGAGCCTGCATGTCGCACTCATGTTCAGCACATTCCTGGTAATTTACGGGACAGATCTCAGACGGTACAGGGTCTTCTTGATATTTGCATTTCCCACCGTTGTTTTTGCCACGCTATACCTTGGCGTACACTGGGTAATTGATATCATAGCTGGCATGGCGCTATCGGTCTTCACGCTGCACATCGCAGACCGATATGGTGAGCAGATCCTGCGACATGCAAACATCGCAGTCGTCGAGATCGAGAGGCTGATCGGCGTTAAAGAGACCGTTATCTGTAATATGTGCGCATGTAAGATCACGACTGTACCACATATCCGGTCTGTGAGCTGCCCGCAGTGCGGCACGTGCATCGAGCACAGCGCGCTGTGATGATACCTAATTGGCAGCGTGCGACTCACAACTTACGACTTGCAGGATGACGCACGACAATGCTACTTTGACCTGCAACACTGCTTTGCAACCCACGAATTAAGCGCGTGGTTAAGATCCTCAGCATCCACATAGATCTTGCCACATGCAGGACACTGTGACCCATTCACGGTACGATCGTAGCGGTTCAAGGTCTTTGGTATGGTCAGCACGCCACAGTTACATCTTACGATCCCGGATCCAGACATGAGTATCATGTTGCTCTGGTGAGTAATAATGTGTGGGTACTGACAAAGTGCAGAATGTAAAGACGCGGGTATTGACAATCATGATACAGATATTCGAACTGTCCGGCGAGCACGAAACACTGCCCAAAAGCGAGGTGCTCGCATGTATGCGTGCGCTCGGGATCGAGCATCGGGTTGTAAAGAGTGGTGAGCAGTGTCTGATGCTTGATATCAACGATTCCACGGGGGTATCCAGGATACTGGCGGCAAGGCTTGCAATGACGCATCGAATCGTCTCAGGTATCTTCGAATGCGACATATCCGAATCAGACATTCTGAAATCCGCTCGTGATGCGGAAATAAGAGTCCCATTAGGAGAAACATTCAGCGTGAGGGTGAAACAGATACAACGCTCGCATCTGTCGTCCACCGACCTTGAAAAACGCATAGGCGAGGTAATTTTCGAGCACAATCCCGGGTCAAGGGTGAATTTAAAAGATCCGGATCACAGCTTCAGATTGCTTGTAACCAATCGGTCATGCATATTCGGAGAGATGCTCGCATCGGTTGACCGAAAGCAATTTTGGGAAAGAAAGCCACACAAGAAACCATTCTTCTATCCGGGGACTATTTTGCCGGAAGTCTCACGCGCACTCGTGAATCTCTGTGAAATACGATCGAACGACCTTGTTCTTGATCCGTTCTGCGGAACCGGTGGCATACTGGTCGAAGCGGGCATGATCGGTGCGCGAGTGATCGGAAGTGATGTGCAGGAATCGATGCTGCCCGGAGCAGAGATGAATCTCAAGGATTGCGGCTCTGAATATCATGTGCTCTGCGGGGATGCCTGTAACCTGCCGATCGCTGACCATTCGGTCGATGCAGTGGTCACTGATCCGCCTTATGGCAGGTCTGCCGTTGTCATGGCAGAATCGGTCGAATCACTCTACAGGGGTGCGCTACTTGAGATATATCGCGTGTTAAAGCGCGGTGGGCACGCAGTTGTGATCTCCGACTTTGAGCTTTCAGGGGCGGACGGCGCCGGGTTTGTTGTGGTGGGGCGACATGCCCAGCGGGTCCACCGGAGCCTGACGCGGTATGCCGTGGTGCTGCGAAAGTAGCAGTAGCGGTAGCAGCAACACCATTACAACGACGAAGAGCCGGGTAGCCTCTGGCAGGTATCCGGTTTCATTGAGCACGTTCTCTTACGAACATTTAGGAGCATATAACGATATAATATGACCATCGATCAGACATGAAACTGAATTCAATCCAGTTCTTTACCAACACATCGATGATGATATCGATGATGCTCATTCCAGTCATTGCAGAGGATCTTGGAGCAAATCATATACAAATAGGTGTCATCATTGGTGCATATGGTCTGTGCTTGTTTATTTCGTCTTATGTGTTCAGCAAGGCTGCTGACGCGTGGAACCTTAAAAAGCTGCTCGTTACAGGTCTTGCGTTTTCGGCGGTCGCATACTTTCTGCAGGTCTTCGCAAACGACCCGTTTAGTCTCGGGCTGGCGCGGGGGTTCCTCGGGATCTGTGTCGGCATATACCCTGCAGCGATGATCATGCACGTTTATGGGATGGGGCGGAGCATTGGCAAGTTCAGTTCATTCGGTGCACTCGGATGGGCGGCGGGGTTTTTTGTAGCCGGACTTATCGGAAACTATGATCTGATATTCATTGCAAGTGCTGTTCTTATGATATTAGCAGCTATCATCGCCATGCGCCTGCCGGATGTCAAAGTTCCGAGAATTGAGGTCGCATATATGTCACTTGCCACAGTGAAGGCAAACTGGGACATATACCTGACATTCATGCTTCGGCATACCGGAGCCACAGCCGTCTGGG
>JAUVEF010000131.1 GCA_030594905.1 Methanosarcinales archaeon | reverse complement strand
TCCACAGTGCCAGGTTTCACTCACATTGTCGGCAGAGGGTCCAAAGATTGTGTATTCTACTGAACTGGTATCATCCGATCCATTGGTTGTGGCGGCTGAGGTGGTACCAATCATCAAACTGACCAAAGGACAACGCATCTCACTTGAAGCGATCGCCAAACCCGGCATTGGACACGATCATGCAAAGTGGCAGGCAGGCATTGCATGTGGATACAAGAATGTGCCGCAGATTGAGATTACAGATGCGTGTGACGCATGTAGTATGTGTGTTGATACATGCCCACGCGGCGTACTGGTGGCAGATGGGGGGTTGATCAAGGTGATCAATGAACCGTCATGCTCGCTCTGCAAGTTATGCGAGTCTGTATGTGAACTCGAAGGTGCCATTACCGTTGGAACACGTCCGGACTCTTTTATATTTACAGCCGAGTCCGATGGCTCGATGTCAATCGTCGAACTTATTGTTAGGTCTATCGACGAGGTTAAAAACAAAGCAAAAGTACTGGATGAATATCTAAGTATCGTTGACTGAAAACCCCGGCGCGGGGGTTGCCCAGCCAGGTCAAAGGCGATAGGTTCAGGGCCTATTCTCGTAGGAGTTCGTGGGTTCGAATCCCACCCCCCGCATACAAAACTATTTATGCGATTCTGCCCGTATTAATATACGGGGAGTAGTATGAAGAATAATACTGAGAGAGATATTGATCAGCACATAACGACGCTACTTAACGATATTCTCGCTCCTACAGACTATTCCGAGCTCAAAGGCGTGCTTAAAACGGTTGATCTACTTACCGACTATGTCCAACTCGAAAACGTACGGACAATACTTGAAGACGATGTGCTATTCCGTGAGAATAGAGACGTTGCGGTGATGGCACTCGATATTCTGAGAAAGATGCACGATAATGAGCAGGACCCCGGGTATGGCGCCTGCGAGGCTGAAGTTGTTGATACGGTGAACGAGGCGTTAGGGCGGGCAGAACCTGAAACAATCACACTTATCGAGAACGTAGATAATGTGGACTCGGTGGTTGCGGTTGCCGAACCTGAAACAACGCCTGAACCTGCAGAAGTCAAAACAACAACGGTCGATGCAGCCGAAACGCAGAAAATCAATACAATTATAGAGATTCCGGTGTTATCGTATGCAGTATCAGAAGATCCTGATATCCCTGAACCTGTGGCAGATAATTCGGGATTTCCGGGATTGCCAGACGACGAAGGATTGTCTGATTCAGCGGATTCGATGGATGCTGGAGATACAGGTCTTGAACCTGAACCTGCATCTCCGGTGGATTTTCCGGGGATGTTAGAAGATTCTGATATCCCTGACACCGAGGAGGATTCTGCTGATTTAATTGATATCCAGACAACAGAGCCTGAACCTGTGGCAGATAATTCGGGATTTCCGGGATTGCAAGACGATGAAGGATTGTCTGATTCAGCAGATTCGAGGGATGCTGGGGATACAGGGCTTGAACCTGAACCTGCATCTCCGGTGGATTTTCCAGGGATGTTAGAAGATGCCGATATTTCTGCCCCAGCAGATATGGCAGGCAGTCCGTTTGACGATGATCCTGACCAGATGCCGGCATTCCCTGATGCGGGTAATGGTGACATGTCTGGCTTGCCTGAGCCTGCAGAAAGTAATACAAGTGGAGAGCTGGAAAACCAGTGGAAACAGACGGTCCAGAGAATAAAGGAATTAAAAACCAGATACATGACAAAATAGTGTACACTCCGGAGTGAATCGCACAAATACGGGCGGCATGCCCAACTGTACCGCACTGCGCCACCCGTTATGGTTGCTATGGCTTTTTAGGTGATGCTCGCGCAAAAATGTCCTGAAACGTTTGATCTATCCTGCTGCAATATGACATCGATGGCACCCCGAAATTCGGGCGCTCCGACATATCGAAACACTTTAGTAGTACCCAAGCGGTACACTCAAACATATAACAGGCAGGTGTTTGCTTCATGTCCAACATACAAAAATGTTACCAGTGTGGACTGTGCACCGGAATATGTCCGATGCGAATGGTCTCAAAAATGTCGCCGAGGGGCACGATATACAACAATAATATCTATGACACGCCAACCGCGGATGTCTGGCAGTGTCTGACATGCGAACTCTGTTCGTCGCAGTGTCCACAAGGTGTTTCTTTCTCTGATTTTGCGTTAGAAGAACGAGCAGGAAAAACTCTGGCAGATATTCCCCACGAAGGGGTTTTCTCGAGCATTTCAGACCTTATGTCGATGCTGGATGCAGGCAAGGTGACCTTCATGCAAGGCGCGGAGAAATCTTCGTATGGCTATTTCCCTGGATGTCTCGACTTCCACAATCTATTCTTTGGTCTAGAGGATGTAGATTTTACAGAGATTGCGGAATCGAGCATGAAACTACTGAAACATGCTGGAATCGACCCCATGGTTATGCAGATGAAGTGCTGCGGGCACGATCAGTTGTGGCAGGGGAACAAGGAGCTGTTTGACCGATTGGCTGAGTATAATACCCGGTATATCGAGGAGAGCGGGATTAGCACCCTGATCGTGAGCTGTGCTGAGTGTTACCGGACGCTTACAAAGGATTATGATCTCAAAGTCGATGTCAAACACATATCCGAGTTGCTTGGTGATGCGAAGTTTGATGTGAAATCGGATGCCGCTGCGGCGACGGTGACATATCATGACGCATGTCGTCTAGGACGCCACTGTGGTGTGTATGATGCCCCGCGTGAATCGCTGGCAAATGCAGGCATGGATATTGTTGAGATGGCGCATTCGAAAGAGGATGCGAGGTGCTGCGGTGTCAGTTCGCTGATGAACTGTAACGAGGTGACAAAAGCACTGCGCGTCACACGGATGAACGAAGCTGATGATACCGGTGCATCAGCGATGGTAACGTCCTGCCCCAAGTGTCTGGCGCATTTCAACTGTCTGAAGAAGGATGAGTCAACTGATTATAACTTTGAGGTGGTTGATCTTTCTGTGCTGCTGGCACGACAACTGAATGGCAGTCAGAAGTGAACGATTCCGGTGTATACAGGTATCCAAATCTGACGGCGAGAGCGTGCGCCGCGCACTGGCTGAGGCTGGCGCACTCCAGCGAGATGCGGTGATTCAGAGAGACGCGGATTACCTATACCTTCCGGTTAAACACGATGCCCACATAGAAGACAGTTTTCCAGACCTGAGCGTTGAGGTTCAACACAGAGAGTTTGAACGTAGAATAGAGCCGTCATTTGACGAGATTCTTGGTTTCACACCATCTTATGAGGTGATCGGAGATATTGCGATCATCGATGCCGACGATTCCCACGATACTAAACGAATCGCTGATACGATCATTCTGATGCACAAGAATGTGCAAACCGTTCTTGCGGCATTGACTGATGTGCAGGGGGAGTTTCGGATCCGGGATTTTCGTGTGATAGCAGGCAAGCCCGATACAGAGACTGTGCACAAGGAGTATGGTTGCCGGTACGAGGTCGATCTTGCGCGCGTATATTTCACGCCAAGGCTTGCAACAGAGCGCAAACGCGTAGCAGACCAGATCCACGAAACCGATGTTGTTGTCGATATGTTTGCAGGTGTTGGTCCTTTTAGCATTCTTATTGCGAAATTAGCCAGATATGTGATTGCGATCGATAAGAATCCTGTGGCAATCGAATATCTTGGGCGTAACACACAGTTAAACTCGGTAAACAACATGAAAATTATCTGCGGTGATGTGCGGGACGTCTCGGAGGATCTGCGCTGTACAGCAGACCATATAATCATGAACCTGCCACATTCGGCGCACGAGTTCATTGACGTTGCGTTGACGATTATAAAACCCGGCGGCACTATCCATTACTACGATATCAGACCGGGAGACGATCTATTTGAGGGCGCGCAGGAGATGATCGAACATGCTGCCAAGATACGTGGCATGACTGCGCACCTTCTGGACCGACGGGTCGTCCGGTCGTATTCGCCGCACCAGTCCAATGTCGCGCTGGACATGGAGATCTGCCCACCGATTTTTTCACAAAAAATCGAGTAAAAACTGCCCTCCGGGTTGGAAGTCGGTTTTTGGTGAATAGTTTGCGAGTGAAAACCGCATATGACCCGGAGGGCAGTTTTTGATCAAACTTTTGTGAAAAGTTTGGTGAATAGTTTGCGAGTGAAAACCGCATATGACCCGGAGGGCAGTTTTTGATCAAACTTTTGTGAAAAGTTTGGTGAATAGTTTGCGAGTGAAAACCGCATATGACCCGGAGGG
>JAUVEF010000070.1 GCA_030594905.1 Methanosarcinales archaeon | reverse complement strand
AGTGCGGTGACTGCATCTATTATGGTGGCTGCTTCACCACCGATGACGGTTACCTCATCATCGCCAATCACGACATATGGGCCAACCGGTTCTCCGCTGACAGTGGCTAAGACGGTTCCTACCAGAGGATAGTTGCCAGATGCGGTACCGACTGGTATTGTGACGTTGTAGCTAACAGTCTTCGTACCGGCCTGTTCGCCGCTCCAGAGCCACGCTGTTGCAGCATTGCACATCATTGCACCATCATTGTCAATCACTGTTACAATCCATTCCCGGGGAATGTTCTCATCCAGTACTGGACCGTAGACCACACCGGTTATAGTTACATCAACGGTTACTCTTAATGTGTCGCCTGCATTCACACACATAGGATTAATTGCCCGGTTACCTGCGATGGTATCTGCTGCGGCCGATGGTGTCGATGCGACAAAAACCAACAACGCCACGGCGACCGTCAACAATCCCAACATTTGTTTCTTTTTCATATTCCTCCTTGAAAATCCAATATCGTTATTCTCTAACATACGTCCCCTGTTGCCCATTGGTACTCAAGCATACTGATCTCGCCATCGGTGATGATATGCCCATTTACTGGAGTATTGGTTGCCCAATGATACTCTGCAAGGGATATCTCTGAGTCTTCGATGACGCAGTCATCGTCCCATTGGTTCCAGTTCATATCTTCGATGTGTATTGTAAAATCAGAGATGGGTTGTGGACCTGGGGCGCACATATCACTGCACTCTGGACAGGCGGAGGCTTCTCCTGAATGAAATGTGATGTCGATACGATATTCCATTCCCTCATACGTGTAGCCCTGTCCCGGATATAATTGATGATCGTCCACTTCTACCTGACCGGTTCCGTCGGTGATGGTTATATTGGTGTAACTCGCTTCGCAGTTGCTCATACCACAATTTGAACAATTTGGTGTACTGTTATAGGTTATCGCGTAATCACCTAATAACGGGGGCTCCAGGGATTCTGGTGACCAATAAGGCTCTAAAAAATTGGGATCACCGTATATATCAGTTATAATCATTTCAGTGCGCGAGTTCATCCTTCCTAAACCAATGATCCAGCCAGAAGATGCAGAACCAAGTATCTCTACGTAATCACCCACGCATATCTCGTTCATCGCATCTTCATTTGGGAATAGCCATTCTATGATGGTGTCATTAGGCTGCCATCCAATATTCACCCATTCATGCGTTGTCCGAAATTCGAACATATCATTCTCGGCATCTTTTTCGATCACCGTCCCCAAGTATCCCTCCGGGTTGATTGCTGCCAACGCGCCTCCTGCGAGAGTGCCAATCAGCGCAATTATCATGCAAAGTCCGAACGCAATATGTTTGGTAGTTCCATCCATTCCAATCACCTCTGGTAGAGATGTGATTCTCTCTAACTACAATTTCCGCGCCGTGTATGACCAACATACGACTCATGCCATAAAAAACCTCCCACGTCTCGCAACCGTAAACCTCATGCTACCTTTGACGCACCACCACAATAAAATCAACCGTCTGCGCGAGGCTTTGCTCCCAAAGCCGCACAATCACAACCACGCCCTGCTATCAAGCAGCGCTACCTGATATGGCAACACCGCCGCAAATTTAAGTACGCATACGGAACCATTGAAACCATAATGCGACTGGGCGATATCATTGAAGTATCATCCGCTGACCGGTACACCGTAAAACTCACCGACGAGGAGGGCGGGTTTATCGGGCTGTTCGTCTCCATGCCGGCAAAAGAGGGTGCGATCATCGGCGTTATTACCGGACTTACGCATTCGGTACGAGAAGAGATGCTCGGGTTTTTGGCGCCGGACGAGAAGGTTAAATACCAGCCGTACATCGACGATTACAAGAACAGTTACGCAATCATTCGCGGACTTGGTAGGTTGCCCGACGGCGAGGACAGGGCAGGCAGATATACAATCGATAAGCCGCCACGCATCGATGATCCGGTCGAACCGGCGTCACGCGATGAGATCGCGGGGTTCCATACGGTGCATGGAAAACCATGCGCCCCGTACCTACATGCCATGCGGGACCTGCTGGATGCGCCGGTTATCCTGAGCATGACCAAGCAGATCGAGGCAGTGATTCCTGAGAGTGGCAACATGTTGCATCTGGTCCGGCGGTATGTGAAGCGGACGTGAGCGACGGTTGCTGCGCATTCGTGGTCGAATCAGCCAGATAAAAAGCGCAGTTTATGCAGTGTGTGCCCGGGCATAGTTGCGATGCACTGCTGCTTTTTGACGCTCAAATCTTCAAAAATTGTAAATGATGTGTTTGATGTGTTGAGCCTTCCCACACACCCCATTACCACCAAGGCGAAAGCGCCAATCAGGAATTTAAGTAGACTTCAGACGCGCTGAGGGGAGTAGACTTCACGCCACAACCATCCACATCGCACCAGCCACGAGACCCCCTATGAGCGTTGATACCACGTTCACGCCGTTGTTGGAGAGTATGCCTCGCTGCTGCAGGGTTGCGCCGAGCAGGCTGTCGATGTTGGTGCCCACAAACCCGCTGATGACAACGATCGCCATGCCGATCAGGCACAGATGGATCGGATCAACCTCAATCACTCTGAAGAGAACTGCGAAGATGGCGATCACCAGTGAGCCTAATAGGGATGCAGTCTCGCCGAGCGTAGACACGCCCCCGTCGGTGCCCGGCTCGACTTTCTTTAGCGTAGTGATCATGCGGGGGCTGCCCTTGTATGTTGTGCCAACCTCGCTTGCAAGCGTATCGCCTGTCGCTGTTGCAACTGTGCCAAGATAGATGTACATGAACAGATGAGACTCTTGCGGGAATATTGTGTAGCAGATGCTTGCGGCGATTGCGAAGATGCTATTGCTAAAAACATTTCGATAGCCTCTTGCGCCACCCTTTCCCTGCGCAATCCCGAGCGACTTCTTATACTCGTATTTATACTTTGTGAACCCGCCCCCAAGCATATAAAAGGTCAGGAGAAGCAGAAACCACCAGATATTAGTGAATACGATGATCAGGACACCGACCAGTGTTGCGCTGAGCAGACCTGAAATGTCTGCAATTTTTGCAACGTAAGCCAGGTACCCGAGGAGCAGCGCAAAGGCGAGCGCAAACACCAGATACACGGGTGGGACCGAGTATCCGAGGACGAGGAGCAGCCACATGACCATGGCAGAACTGATCGGAACCGTGATGTTGTCATGGATCCGTGTCGAGATGCATTCGAAAAGCGCGCCGGACGTGCCCCCTATGACAGAGATAAAGAATAACAACTGGAATGACACTACGTATCCGGTCCAGTACACGACCCATGCCCCGATCAGAAACGAAAAGATTGCCCCGACCGAAAGAATCGTCAGGCTAGCTTTGACAGACTCTGGTTTGGTCTGCTCTCCCCGATACTGCCGCCTTGGGTACTCGATGTTGTTGAGTATATCGTACCTTGCCTGCTCGGTCACGCGGAGGATAGTTGCCATGCCGTCGCCAAATGTGGTGATTGCGATCGCGCCCCCTATCAGGAAGATCGGAAACTCATAATCAGTGAAAGTGAGGACCCATGCGACCAAAACCAGGATCAACATGCTTCCGCTGAGGCAGACCGCGCCTGTGGGTCTTCTCCGGGCAGCCTTATCTGACGACGTGATGACTCCAAAAAGCTTGCTTGACACGGGCAGCATCAGAACAGAGAAGAACAGCCCGAGCAACAGCAGCACGAGGTACTGTAGGGGAACAAACGGGAATATCAGTACGATCATCCCGATTAAGACATGAATCGTCTGCCTTTTGTATTCATGCTTGATGTTCAGGTGCATCGCAGTCATTCAGTCGTATCTCTTGCGTTTACGGCAATAAGGTTAATCCATTCTGTGATTGTACAAAACGTCTGATATTTCAGCCAGTCTGGCAGCTGGAAGTTCTTCGGGTCGCATGTTCAGTAGGTCATCAGGCAGCCCCACATCCTTGATACTGGTAAACGCTGCAATCGAGTTCTTCAGCTTCTTTCTGCGCTGCGAGAAGACTGCTGTTAAGAATCTTGAGAAGAAGTTGCGGTCAGCCACCTCATATTCAGGCGCACGCGGGGTCAGGCGCACGATTGCAGACCGTACACCAGGTTGCGGGGAGAACGCCGTGGGCGGCACGATTTCAAGCAACTCCACATCAGCAAGATACTGAACACCGATCGAAAGCTTTCCGTAATCCTTTGACCCGTGTGATGCAGCCAGTCGTCTTGCAAATTCGTACTGATACATCAGAATCGCCTCTTCGAACGGATGTTCCAGCAATTTGAACGTGATCTTTGAAGATATCGAATAAGGCAGGTTCGAAACGACTTTATTGAACCATGTGAACTGTGAGAACTCTACTTTCAGCGCGTCACCATGCACCACTTCTACCACCCCTGCGCCTGTGTCTTTGAACCGCTGAGTGAGCGATCTTGCCATAGGTGCGTCAGATTCGATCGCGATTACCATGCCTGCGTGCTCGGCGAGTTTTTCTGTGAGAATGCCGGTTCCTGCGCCGATCTCCAGAATTACATCGCTCTCATGAATGCAGGCATACGTAATGATATGGTGAAGCACCAGATCATCGATCAGCATGTATTGGTCGGATCGTGTCATTTGGTTACCATCAATATATCCTCTATCCGTGTTTAACGCCTTGGAATTGTACTGCACAATTCCACGATATTTTTGGTAACATCGACTCCGCACGCATCGAATATCCCCTTCCCCGAAGGCGTGCCATTAACCTCAAGAATCACAAAACCATCCTTGGTCTCGGCGAGGTCCACGCCTGCAAAAGTGGCGCCGACAGCTTCAGCCGCCAAAACGCTCGCTTCTTCCTGTGACTGGTTAAGCATGCATGGCTCAGGTCGCCCGCTCTGGCTCAGATTAGTGATCCATCCGGTTTCGGCATACCGGTAGATCGAGCCTGCAACCGTTTTTCCGACGACAAACGCCCGCATATCCCGGTTCATCGGTATAAATTCCTGAATATACAACACACCCCTTTCAGCAAGTATTTTATCAATAGAATCGCGATTCCGGATGGATAGTCCATGATCACTGCGAAAACGCGCAATTCCGATGCCTTTATACCCAAAGATCGGCTTGATCACGATCTCCCCCCACTCATCGAGCAGCCCCATCGCAACATCCGTATCACATGTAACGGTTGTTTTCGGGACGGGAAGACCTGATTTTTGGAGAAGATGGAGTGAATAATACTTGTTCGCAGCGTTCCGGATGGCTTCGGGCGTGTTGATGATCGGTATGTCACTTGCAAGGATCTTTAGCAGATCAAACTTGAAAGAGACCTGCTCAAATGCACCTGCACCAATATCCCGCACGATGATTGCGTCTATGTCGCCGGTCCCAGGGAGATCCGGTGAACCGATGTGTGCCGTGATCTCATCTAACCTGAGAATAACCGGGGTCGCATCGATCTCTTTTATTGACCTAACAAGAGCCAGGGCAGTCCAATCACCAGGATCGGTGACTACGATTCCGATTTTCATGGTTTCATGGTTTCACGGTTTCACGGTTTCAGGGCATACGCTCGACGATGCCATCAATCTGCATCACCTTCCTGTAGAATTTGGTGGACTTTTCGATGAAACGTGCGGCTGCAAGCCCCTTGTCTGTGATCACGTATCCGCCGCGGTGCACTTTCTCTACCAGTCCTGACATCAGGAAGACGACTTTGAGTTTGCTTCCAACACTACCACGATCCGCGATCTGGTCAGTGTACGCCCTGATATCTGCAAACATGGTGATGTGCCCCTCGTTTTCTGCAAGAACGCGGATGATCAGGCGGTACTGAATGTCACCTGGACCGTTATTGATGCCAAGCGATTGAAAATACATGGCAACCTCGCCTTCGAGGGAAATATCGATCTCACTCATCGATTCCCTCCGCATCAGGCTCTGCGTCCCGGATTTTCCGGATGCTAAGACGGTCCTGCAGTATGTCGGGCGGATAATATGCAAGGAATGCAAGAACCACCCCGATCAGGATGAAGAGGCGGGCTGCCACCTGCATCACATCCTGAACCGCCACCATATCCACAAGAATGAAGTCGAAGACTATGGATATCGCAACCAGCACCAGCGCAATATGGTATCTGCGGCGTCTCGAAATCTTTCGGATCAGGGTGACTCCGAGTAGTGCAAGGATCATCGCGGTCGGCACGATAAAAAGCCCTGCCAGATACACGGTAATCGCGATATCGCTGTCGATCGAGAAGATGGTTGCCCAGTAGGTGACCTCGGGACCGACGACTCCGGATGTGTAAAGAAACGTCAGATACGCGATGCCGAATATGGAAAACAGCAGAGACATCGCCCAACTTGACGTTTTATCACCTGTGGTGACATAAACGATAAAAAATACAATTGGTAC